>NZ_JABXJH010000004.1:0-141698 GCF_013373675.1 Bacteroides sp. L10-4 | reverse complement strand
ATGCTTCACTGGCCTCGGTAAACATTGCAAAGTTCATGCGGCAACAATACTATCCGTCGCTTTCCATCGGATTGCTAAAGGCCTATCTGAGTAATATTTATATGCTCAAAAGAATTTTTAGCAGGTCCGGTCTGAAACCGAACAGAACTTTTAATACTAAACTTATCAAAGAACTCTTTGGCATAGTGGCAGAAGCCGCTTAGCCGATATGGTGAATTTTTAACGGACTATTATAATTAACAACAAATCATCAATCATTTATGAATGAAGATCACAAAAAACGAGGACTAACACATAGCAAACTCCTCACAGCAGTGGCAATCAGCTCACTGTTATTAAGCAGCGGCAACGTGATGGCTGCACAAGCCAATCCTGATAATTCGCTTGGCGTAACAGAACAATTACAAGCTATCACTATCAGCGGTTTAGTTGTCGATGCAGCCGGCGAACCGATTATCGGTGCCAGCGTAGTAGAAAAAGGGACTACCAACGGCGGAATTACCGACTTAGACGGTAAGTTTACATTGACCATAACACCGGGAGCAACACTAAAAATATCATTTGTGGGCTATCAGACACAAGAAGTGAAGGCAGCCAAAACGATGAGAATAACTCTGAAAGAAGATACCGAGATGCTGGATGAAGTAGTAGTAGTAGGCTACGGTGTACAAAAGAAGGCTAACTTGACAGGAGCAGTTTCTACAGTGGACTTAAACAAGACAATGGCAGGTCGTCCACAACAAGATGTAGCCAAAGCATTGCAAGGGGCTGTTCCGGGACTAAGCATTCTCACCACAAGTGGTGCCATCGACGAGACAGCCTCCATGCGTATACGTGGTTTGGGGACATTGAGTAATGGAGAAGTCAGCAATCCACTCATTGTAGTGGACGGCGTTCCGATGGATGACATTTCTTTCCTCGATACGCAAGACATCGAAAATATTTCCGTACTGAAGGACGCTTCCGCTTCCTCCATTTATGGAACGCGCGCCGCTTTCGGTGTGATTCTAATCAATACCAAGAGCGCAAAGCCTAGCGAAAAGGTTACCATCAATTACAGCAACAATTTTGCATGGGATCAAGCTACTTACCTGCCGGACTATCCCGATGTACCCACACAATTAAAGATGGGTATCGAAGCCAGTATGAACGGTGGTGCCGGTATGCCTGAATTGTTCGGTATGTATTTCGACAAATTGTTACCTTACGCCGAAAAGTGGCAGCAACAGAACGGCGGCAAGACCGGCTACCGTCCTATGAACCTCTACCAAAGCGATAGTAACGTGGGTGACTATATCGTATTGGACGGCACTCCTTTTTATTATGCTGACTGGGATGTACAGGACATCTACTTCAACAAAGCTGCTCCTTCCATGAGCCACAATGTTTCTATACAAGGAACATCTGGTAAGACCAATTACTACCTATCTTTCGGCTACAACGAAAAGCAAGGACAGATGAAGATTCACCCGGACGAACTAAAAAAGTACAATGCCTCAGTCAATGTCACCACTAATGTTTACGACTGGCTACAGGTGGGTGCACGCATCAACTATAGTCGTAAGAACTATAAACGCCCGGACACATGGGCCAACACCTACCAATATTTGTGGCGTTGGGGTTCTTATTTCATTCCTTCGGGCACAATCGACGGCTATGACACACGCGTCATGGCCATGCAGAAGCAAGCTGCCGATCGTGAAGTGACAACAGACCTGACCCGTATGAACACCTTCTTGAAAGCTGAAATCGTTAAAGGACTGACCCTTAATGCAGACTTTACATATGCCATTCAGAATATGAACAGCGGTTCGCAGGACAACTCCGTTTACGGCATCAATTGGAGCGGGAAACCGGTACCCTCTTACATCGTCACTAAAGGCAATAGCGGCATCTGGAGAGACTTTTCCAAACAGAACACATGGACGGCCAACGCATACGTAAACTATACCAAAACATTTGCCAAAAAACACAACCTGAATGTAATGGCAGGTGTCAACGCAGAAGAAGAGGAATACAAATATCTGTATGGTACCCGCAATGTGATGTACGATCAAGAGGGATACCCCGAACTGAATATGGCTGGCAAGGATGGACAAGATTTGAGTTGGAATCATACATCCCGCGCTTCTGCCGGTTATTTCGGCCGTATCAATTATGACTACAAAGGCATTTATTTATTGGAACTGAACGGACGTTACGACGGTTCTTCCCGTTTCCCCCATACCGACCAGTGGGCCTTCTTCCCTTCTGCATCCATCGGCTACCGCTTCTCCGAAGAAGCCTACTTCGCCCCACTGAAACATATTGTCAGCAATGGTAAGTTGCGTGCTTCTTTTGGCGAAATCGGCAACGAGGCTGTGGGCGACTACATGTTCGAACAATTAATAAGCCAACGGTTGAACAATAAAAGTACCGGCTATATCTATTGGATTGAAAACAATAATGCCAACGCTAATCTCCTGACCATGTATAACATGCCGGATTTGGTATCAAGTACTTTGACCTGGGAGCGTATCCGCACCCTCAATATAGGTCTTGACCTGGGTCTCTTGAATGACGAACTGACTATAGGTTTCGACTGGTTCCAACGTGAGAATCGTGACATGCTGGCACCGGCACAAGTATTGCCGAACACTCTGGGTGCTTCTGCTCCTTATGAAAATGCCGGTACCTTACGTACACGTGGATGGGAGTTGAACTTGAACTGGCGCCATACCTTCGGCGACTTCGACGTATATGCCAACTTCAACATCGGTGACTCCAAGACTAAAGTAACAAAGTGGGACAATGATTCCAAACTGCTCAGCACCTATTACACCGGTAAAACCTACGGTGACATTTTCGGTTTTGAAACCGACCGTTACTTCGAGGAAAAAGACTTCACCAGCCAAAATGCAGACGGCTCATGGAATTATGCAAACGGCATTGCAAGCCAGGCAGGACTGGAATCCGGTAATTTCCATTACGGCCCGGGAGACGTCAAGTTCAAGGATTTAGACGGCAATGGCAAGATTGACGGTGGAAAAGGCACAGCAGACGACCACGGCGATTTGAAAGTCATCGGAAACTCTATGCCACGCTACGAATACAGCTTCCATTTAGGCGGAGCGTGGAAAGGTATCGACCTTGACCTCTACTTCCAAGGTGTAGGCAAACGTGAGGACTGGACGACTTCTTCCCTAAACCTTCCCGCCATGGTACATGCCGACGTAGCCATCTATTCCCACCAAACAAGCTATAACAAAGTGCTTTGGAATTCAGACTATACCGCCATTACCGGTTATGAGGTAAATCAAGGCAACCGTTATCCACGTCTTTATCGTGGTACAAATAATAGTGGAGGTACCGTATCCGGTATAGCTAACGGCTGCAACAACTACTATCCCCAATCCCGCTATTTGACAGACATGTCCTATCTTCGTCTGAAGAACGTAACTGTGGGATATACCCTTCCGAAAGAGTGGACACGCAAAGCCTACATTGAGAAAGCACGTATCTACTTCAGTGGCAGCAACCTCTTTCTGCTCCACAAAGGGAATGACCTTCCAGTCGACCCCGAAATCAGTACAGGCAATGGACTTACAGCTGGTGGATGGGGACGTATAGCTCCTATTACACGCACATTCTCATTTGGAGTCCAGGTAACATTATAACAACCTCAAAAACTTAAGAACAATGAAGAAATTATTTATATATGGGGTCACAGCGCTGGCGATGTTAACCGGTTGCAACGATTTGCTGGACAAATCCCCCTTGGATACCTTCACGAATACTCCGGCATACTGGAGCAACACCGATAATTTGGATAATCAGTGCAATACTTTTTATAACAACTTTACCGGCTTTGGCAACGGAGCCAGTGGAGGATGGTTCTACTTCAAAACAATAAGCGATGACCAGGTAGATGCAGAAAGCCATAACTGGACTTACACTAACGTGGTCGCATCTTCCACAAACTGGTCAGCCCCTTTCACAGAAATCCGACGCGCCAACTATATCATTGCCGGTGTACAGTCTTCCTCTCTTGATGAAGCAACAAAGGCCCACTATGAAGGTCTTGCACGCATGAACCGTGCGTGGGAATACTATCAGTTGGTCCGTATGTACGGCGATGTTCAATGGATAGACAAAGTTATCGACCCAGCCGACAACGAAGCCCTCTACGGACCACGCACCGACCGGGATGAAGTGATGGACCATGTGCTGGCAGACATCAATTATGCGTGCGAACACATTACCGCAAACAGCAATCGGCAACGTTTCAGCACCGACATGGCATATGCCATGAAAGCAGACATCACCTTATATGAAGGTACATACTGCAAATATCGCACTCAAGCAGAGAATGGCAAAGCCGCTGATGAGAGCCGCGCCAACAAATACTTGCAAGAATGTGTATCAGCCTGCGAATATCTTATGGCCAAAAACTACTCTCTAAGTAACAGTTACAAAGCCAACTATAATTCTGTCAGCCTGGCAAGCAATCCGGAAATGATTTTCTACAAGCCTTATGCACAAAGTTCGTTAAGGCACTCCACCATTGACTACACAATCAATACAAGTGGTACGCACGGCATTTCAAAGGACGCATTCGACAGTTTCCTTTTCCTTGATGGAAAACCGTTGGCAACAACCTCGAAAAACAAGGACGATGCAGCCGTATTGGATGCAGACAAAAATTACTCTATAAGAGAGGTTTTGGCCGTACGCGACAAGCGCCTGTCCGAAATTCTTGACCCGGTACTTTCTTTCAGAGGCCACGCCTACAGCCGTGCCGGTGTAGCAGCCTTCACCACATCGACCGGTTATGGCATCGCCAAGTATGATAACCCCGAAGAATTGAGTGTTAGCGACCGAAACAACATCGGCTACCAATACACCGACTGCCCGCTCTATTGGATTTCAGTTATTTATCTGAACTTTGCAGAAGCCAAAGCCGAAATGGGTTCTCTCACACAAGACGATCTCAACAACTCCATAAACAAGCTTCAGGCTCGTGCCGGCCTGCCGGCTATGACAACTACTCCAGATGCCGATCCTGCCAATAATATGGGAGTAAGCAATCTGATTTGGGAGATACGCCGCTGTCGCCGTTGCGAACTGATTATGGATAACTGGTACCGATATTGGGATTTAATCCGTTGGCACCAGCTCGACAAATTGGATTCAACCAAGTACCCGAACACCATGTTGGGCGCCAACGTAAGCAATGTGCCTGACTGTGAAGAAGCGACCAAGAACGGATATATAGATGCCTCCGATGCACAAATCCGTACTTATGAAGCCAAACATTATTTCTACCCGATTCCAACTACACAGTTGACCCTGAATAAAAACATGAAGCAGAATCCGGGTTGGTAATCAACTAAAAACAGCATATCGCGCTGTACCTCGTTTGGATTTAATTAAAGCGTTCATACATTCCATGTATCTAAATACAAATGTATGGACGCTTTTGTTATTCCCTTTAAAAGGTGTATAGAAACACGAATAGCACCTTCTAAAAGGAACCATAAATCAATATCATATACTTTCCCTTCGTTCATAACATACTAACAAGAAACATATCATGAAAAAGAAGAACATATTTTTCGTACTACTAATCTGCTTCATCAATAGTAGTTGCAACAAAGAAGAACAAACAGACGAGTTACAAGATAAGGATTTCTATTCTGATGTCACAACACGTGCTTCCTACATAAGCGGTACTATTACGGGCGAAATGAACCCCTATGTTAGTGATGGTTACTACACTTATGATTTAAGTATTCCTATACAAAAACAATCTGTAGGTATAAGAATTTCAGCAGTCGGTGGAGAAGCACGATTCAAAACAAACTACCAAGAACGATTCGAGAGTACATGGGTAACCCAAATTCCAGCAGGAAAAAACCATTTTCCAATAAATGTATTATGGACTAAAGCAGGTAGTAATTCTACCCTGATGGTACGTCCTGAAAAAAGTACAATCGAACTTACCGCAGATCTAAGAAACATCAATGTCAAAATGAAACCTATGCCAATCAATGCCCCTTCAACATTTGAATTGGGAGATACGATAACACTTTGGTGCAATTATTCCATAAACAAAGATACGGGCATAAAGTGGACTTACGATAAAAATCTATTCGCTGAAGTCTCTCAAAGTGCATCTGTCACACAAAGTAGATTCCAAATAAATTTGAAATCAAAGCAAGCCTTCAAGAACAGCGATGTCGGAGTAGAAGTCCATGATTTCTACATAAATTCTATCGGAGCAAAAGAGTATTTCATGGCTCGGAAAAGCAATATCAGTTTTCCCAATATGGGTCCTCAAATAGATGGCTACAGAAATATTGAACAATATAAAGAATACATATATTCCATCAATGACAGCAAGGCACATACATTTTATTGGACCGGGAAGAATATTAAGATAGTAAGTGGTCAGAACAGCTCTACGGTAACAATCGTACCGACACAACCCGGTAACGCAAGTGTCAAAGTGAGCTACAAATATAAAAATCAAACCGATAATTTTACCAATGAGCTACCTTTGAGTGTATCTAAGACATCAATGCAACTGATCGGCCCTGACGTAATCTGTGACAACGGGACATTCAGTATCAAGAATTTTCCCACAAAAGCAACAGTGGATTGGATTGTTGGCAACGATTTATATTCGCAATTAAATCAGGCATCACCTGCTATCACCCTGAATAATTTAGGGACACCCGGAGGCAGTTCCATTTATACGACCTTAACCGCAATAGTACACACAAAGGAATACACTGTTCAGTTTTCCAAACCAATTACTTTCAATGTATCAGGAATACAAGAAAATGACCATGACATTATATATGGCTATCTGTCACAAAGCGGAGGTGAATGCGGATTGAATCCTATTCCTGAAGGTGCGCATGATTTTCATTGGAGTGTTGACTGCGATTGGGAGGTAGACATGCAAGGATATTATTTCACTACTTTCAGCAGTCGGAACAGTCATGAAATTGAACGAGTTTGCGTAACGGTTGATTTCATAAATGCATGTGGAACCAGAACATACATATATAACTATTTCGACATCGGCTCAACAAATTCAGGAACTTATTCCACACCTAAAAACAGCCTTTCTCCAAAATAGCCCCAGACAGCTTTCACGAAAAAGCCCCCATCCATTTGCTCGTTACACAAAAGAAGCTTATATTTGCTTACTTAAAAACAGACAGCTATCATGGTACAGCAAGACATACGATGGATACAGCGTTTTGAATATACCCACGAACTGGCCTGGAAAGTGATGAAGGACTATGCAGAATATCAGGGGTATACCGACATCCGCAGCTCCCGTGATGCCATACGCAAAGCCCTTGAAATGGGATTGATTGATGACAAGCAATGGACGGAGACTATAGAAGCCCGAAATCTGACATCGCACAATCATGACAACGATGTAGTCTCTGAAGAGAAAATGCAATCCTTGAATACACCATCCTTATTCGATTGAGCTATGTACGGATTGACCGACAATGAACTGGAAAAGCTATGCAATCTCTTCCGGAAACATGAAGAAATAGAGCAGGCTGTTTTGTACGGCTCACGAGCCAAAGGAAATTTCAAGCCTTTTTCCGACATAGACATCACGCTGATGGGAGACAGACTTACGTATAATACTTTAAGTAGCCTTTCCGATGAAATAGACGACCTGCTTTTGCCTTACAGCGTAGACCTTTCCATCTATGGCAAATTAAAGAATGCCGACCTTTTGGAACATATACACCGTATGGGAATACCCATATTCAGCCGCCCATCAAACTAAACTAAATTTCACACATCCACCCTCACCACCCTCACCTTTCGCACGCATCGCCCTATTCATCGGCATTCAAGAGGTGGGTGAGAGCAAATTTAAAAAGTGAGGGCAAAATTTTCCCTCACCACAAGATTTCTTCGTTCAAAGTTATAAGTCACTCATTCTTACCATAATATCCAGGAGCAGGCACATAAATCGGCTGCTGTATTGTCCCTTCATTTTTCAACTTTCCTTCGGTACGCAGCCGACGGATATGCCGCATGGCGGTAGTACGCATCATGCCGCAAACGCTTTGAAAGTCATTCCGTGTCATAAAAGGGCGAGTGGCGAAATAGTTGGTCAGCCGACGGTCTATCTCTTTATCCGTCAGTTTAGCCGAATGCTCGTTTGCCTTCAAAGCCTTTGCCTTGATGGTACCAATTTCATTTTTCAGTTTTTGGTCGGCACGAAATTTCACACCCGCCATCTTCACCTTCGTCAACTTACGCTTGGTAGCAGCCACTACCGGTTCGATCGTGGTGAGCGACACGCGAAAGTAGCCGATGCCGTCGAGATGCACCTGCCTTCCTTCGGCAAGTTCCCTGCCCATGACGTGCGACACAGCATCAAGCACAGCCGTCACATCGGTTTCTGTCAATGAGCAACGTGCCTGGATGTCCCGCCGCAATTCATCGGTAGACCTGCTCCCATTTAGGCGGAGACGGGGATGAAGGATTTTATCTTCCGGAGATTTGTCGTACGAGTCCGGATTCTCGTACCAATCAAACAAAATAGCCATAGTTCAAACTGCGTTAAAGGGTTACATTATACGATAAAGCACTGCACGGAACACGTGCGAAGTACGTACGCAGTCTGTTGAAGTACCAAGGTTATATCACAGCCCAGCCCGTGAGCAGAACCGTTCACTGTAGTGAGCTGCTCCGTTCACTAATATGAACAAGAAAGACCACTTTAGTGGACTGTTCATAAACTCTGGTGTAAAAGTAGACAAAACTATGGGGATAAGCAAAGAAACGAACACCTTTTATAAAAGAAACATATAGACATTCCACCCCAAAAAAGAAGCCAATCGGAAAATAATCCTTGAAAAGCTTGTATCCACCCCTTTCCCGGCGTATCTTTACAAGAATATTACATACACGATAAAGAATGAAAATCACACTGATCAGAGAGGAACGCGAAAGCGGAAAAGAGGCCGTCAGCACACAAGAAACGGACATGTTGATGGAAAAGCTGAAAACCGAGAACAAGACCGGATACATTACGGAGCTGCGTAGCATCATCCCGCATTTGAAAGGGACCAACGCCCGATATGAGCATATCGACAGACTGCCGCGTCTCTATCCCGCCGTAGAAATGACCCGCACCAAAGCAGGAGAACACCGGATAAAGACTTACAACGGGCTGGTACTACTGGAAGTAAACAACCTGGCCGGGGTGGCCGAAGCCGAACTGGTGAAACAACAAGCCGCCCTGCTGCCGCAAACCTTTGCCGCCTTCTGTGGCTCCAGCGGACGAAGCGCCAAAATATGGGTACGCTTCACCCTGCCCGACGGAGGGCTTCCAAAGAATGAAGACGATATCGCCTTATTCCACGCCCACGCCTACCGCCTGGCAGTGAAGTGCTACCAACCCCTTCTCCCTTTCCCCATCACCCTCCGGGCTCCTTCACTCCTACAAAGCTGCCGGATGACCGTGGACGAACAGCCCTATTATAGCCCCACTGCCGTGGCCTTCTGCCTGGAACAGCCCTGCGCCCTGCCCTCGGAAGACAACTACCGCCAACGGAAACAGCAGGAAAGCAATCCGTTGCTGAGAATGACTCCCGGCTACGAAGTGGCGGACACATGCAACCTGCTCTTCGAGGCCGCCCTCGACCGCGCCTTCCGCGATTTGGACAACTGGCGACGGGGCGACGACCTGCGCCCGCTGCTGTCCCGCCTTGCCGAACATTGCTTCAAAGCCGGCATTCCTGAAGAAGAAGCGGTGCGCCAGACACTGATGCACTACTACCGGGAGGCAGACGAACCCCTTGTACGCCTGACGCTGCATAACCTTTACGGGGAATTGAAAGGCTTCGGCACCCGCAGCAGCCTGAACAAAGACCAGGAAACAGCTTTCCGGCTGGAAGAGTTCATGAAACGCCGCTACGAATTCCGCTACAACACCGTGCTTGGCGACTTGGAATACCGGCAGCGCGACTCCATCCACTTCTACTTCCAGCCTGCCGACCAGCGCGTACGCAGCAGCATCGCCATGAATGCGCTGAAAGAGGGGATACGCGTGTGGGACCGCGACATCACCCGCTTCCTCGCTTCGGACTACGTGCCGCTGTACAATCCCATCGAAGAATATCTTTACAACACCGGACGCTGGGACGGCAAAGACCGCATCCGCGCACTCGCCGACCTCGTGCCCTGCCACAACCCGCACTGGCGGGAACTGTTCTACCGGTGGTTTCTTGGCATGGTGGCACATTGGCGGGGAATCGACAAACAGCACGGCAACAATACCTCGCCCCTGCTCGTAGGTCCGCAAGGTTACCGCAAAAGTACTTTCTGCCGTATCCTATTGCCACCGGAACTGCGTTTCGGCTACACCGACAGTATCGACTTCAAGAGCAAGCAGGAAGCGGAGCGCAGCCTTGGCCGCTTTTTTCTGATTAACATCGACGAATTCGACCAGATAAACGCCAATCAGCAAGGCTTCTTGAAGCACCTCCTGCAAAAACCGGTTGCCAACCTGCGAAAGCCCTACGGTAGCACTATTCAGGAAATGCGCCGCTATGCCTCCTTCATCGGGACCAGCAACCAGAAAGACCTGCTGACCGACCCGTCGGGAAGTCGCCGTTTCATTTGCATCGAAGTGACCGGCCCTATCCAGACAAACGTCACTATCAATTATCGCCAGCTCTATGCCCAAGCCATGCACGACATCATGAAGGGTGAACGCTACTGGCTGGACGACACTGACGAAGCAATCGTAAAGGAGTACAACCGGGAATTCGAGCGGGTAGACCCATTGGAAGAACTTTTCCTTTGCCATTTCCGTGGCGCGGAGGAGAGCGAAGAAGGCGAATGGCTCACAGCCATGCAGATTTTCAACGACCTGCAACAGAAAACGAGGGATAAGTTGGCCATCAACCGGATAGCAGCTTTCGGGCGCACGCTCCGCAAGCTGGACATCCTCAACAAGAAATCGAACCGGGGAACACTTTATCATCTGGTAAGAATAGAAGAATGAACCGGCACTCCCGCCGATTGTACCAAAGTGAGGGCAAATTTTGCCCTCACTCTTTCTATTTGCCCTCACTCACCGCTCAAACACCGATGAATAAAGGGACAGAAGGGAAAAGTGAGGGCAGTGAGGGCTACATCAAGAAAATCGTATTAGTTTTGTCACTACCCTGACTGTTAAGGCGGCAACACGCTTTCTTCGCAAAAAGACAGTTCCATACAGAGTTTGGCAGGGAGCAGATGCAGTTCAGCCACTATTTAAATAAGGTGAGCCGTCGTTTATTTGCAAATTATGATTGATAATACTAAAAATACTCAAATAAGTGTTTTTGATATTAAAATAAAACGTATCTTTGTTGCAGACAACATCTTCCTTAACAATACTATTATGAAGAAACTGCTGCTTTTAGCCTTTGTGCTATGTAGTTCTTTACTGTGCCGGGCACAAGAAGAACGAGTTATTTTAGGTGATGAACAGACTTCCGAGTATTTTCCAATCCTAAAAGATAAACGGATTGCAATATTCTCCAATCATACAGGAATGATAGGAGACAAGCATCTGCTGGACATCCTGCTGGAAAACAAGTTCAACGTAGTAGCCATTTTCTCCCCTGAACACGGTTTCAGAGGAGATGCCGACGCAGGCGAACACGTGTCCAGCTCGGTAGACAAGAAGACCGGAGTACCTATCCTCTCGCTGTACGACGGGAAATCCGGGAAACCAAGCGAAGCATCCATGCGCAAGTTCGATATCCTTGTGGTAGACATCCAGGATGTAGGCCTGAGATTCTATACTTATTATGCCTCCATGTGCCGGCTGATGGACGCTTGTGCAGAATACAACCGAAAGGTGCTGATACTGGACCGCCCCAATCCGAACGGACACTACGTGGACGGCCCGATACTGGACATGAAATATAAATCCGGCGTAGGTTGGCTGCCGATTCCCGTGGTGCACGGCATGACGCTGGGCGAACTGGGCCTGATGGTAAACGGCGAACGCTGGTTGCCGGCGTCACGCACTTGCGACCTGACCGTCATTCCCTGCAAGAACTATACGCACCAGACCCTATACAAGCTGCCGATTCCCCCATCCCCCAATCTGCCGAACATGAAGTCCATCTATCTGTACCCCTCGACCTGCTACTTCGAGGCCACTCCGGTCAGCCTGGGAAGAGGAACCGACCTCCCCTTCCAGGTCTACGGGCATCCCAACATGACGGGCTACAGCTACAGCTTCACCCCGCGCAGTGTTCCCGGAGCCAAGAATCCGCCCCAGCTGGGCAAGCTTTGCCACGGTGTGAACCTGAGCAATATGAGCGACGAGGAAATCCGTAAACGCGGCATCGACCTGAGCTACGTGATAGACGCTTACCGCAATCTGAACATGGACGACCACTTCTTCCGTTCCTTCTTCGAGCTGTTGATAGGCACCGACTACGTGCGCAAAATGATAAAGGAAGGAAAGAGCGCCGAAGAAATCAAGGCAAGATGGAAAGACGACGTAGAGAAATTCAAGATACAGCGCAAGCCCTATCTGCTCTACGAAGAATAAAGGGATGTACGATTTGACGATTTACGATTTACGATTGAAAAATGAACGTGAATCGGAAGAGAACGTCAAAGCGTACATAGGATAATCAAAGTCGTACATATCATCAAAAGAAGTAATTTCAATCGTAAATCGTAAATCGTAAATCATAAAATCGTAAATATCCTCATGACTCCACTTTCCGTAATCATCACCATAGCCGCTTACTTCGCGATACTGTTCACGGTATCCTATATTGCAGGAAGAAAGGCTGACAACGCAGGATTCTTTGTCGGCAACCGCAAGTCATCCTGGTATGTCGTGGCGTTTGCCATGGTCGGTTCCGCCATTTCAGGTGTGACCTATGTATCCGTACCCGGCATGGTTGCCGCCAGCAGCTTCGGCTATCTGCAAATGGTGTTGGGCTTCATTGCCGGACAGCTCATCATAGCCTATCTGCTGGTACCGCTATTCTACAAAATGAACCTGGTATCCATCTATGAATACTTGGAGAACCGTTTCGGCATGTCTTCCTACCGCACGGGTGCCTGGTTCTTCTTCATCTCCAAAATGCTCGGTGCCGCTGTCCGTCTGTTCCTCGTATGCCTGACGTTGCAACTGCTGGTATTCGAACCTTTCGGACTGCCTTTCCTGCTGAACGTGGCCATCACGGTGGCACTGGTCTGGTTGTACACTTTCCAAGGTGGCGTGAAGTCCCTTATCTGGACAGACTCTCTGAAGACATTCTGCTTGGTGGTGTCGGTCGTACTCTGCATCTGGTACATCGCTTCCGACCTCAATCTGTCATTTACCGGTATGGTAAGCACCATTGCCGACAGTGACATGTCCCGCATCTTCTTCTTCGACGATGTGAACAGCAAGCAGTACTTCTTCAAGCAGTTCCTCGCCGGCGCCTTCACCATGATTGCCATGACCGGGCTAGACCAGGACATGATGCAGCGCAACCTGAGCTGCAAGAACTTCAAGGACTCGCAGAAGAACATGATTACCAGTGCCATTTCGCAGTTCTTCGTCATCCTGCTCTTCCTGATGCTGGGCGTGCTGCTCTACATCTTTGCCGCCAACCAGCAGATTTCGGTGGAGAAGAGTGACGAACTATTCCCGCTGATTGCCACCGGAAACTACTTCCCTGCCATTGTGGGCATATTGTTCATCATCGGCCTGATTTCTTCCGCCTATTCGGCCGCAGGCTCGGCACTCACCGCGCTGACCACTTCCTTCACCGTAGACATTCTGGGAACGAAAGGCAAGTCGGAAGAGACGGTTGTGAAGATGCGCAAGAAAGTGCACATCGGCATGGCGGTTGTCATGGGAATCACCATTTTCGTATTCAATCTTCTGAACAACACCAGTGTCATCGACGCTGTATATATTCTGGCAAGCTATACCTACGGTCCTATCCTGGGTCTGTTTGCTTTCGGCATTTTCATGAAACAACAAGTGCGTGACAAGTACATCCCGCTGGTTGCCATCGCCTCCCCGGTTCTCTGCTTCATTCTGCAGAAGAATTCCGAAGCCTGGTTCGGAGGTTATCAATTCAGCTACGAATTGCTGATTTTCAATGCACTGTTCACTTTCATCGGTCTCTGTCTATTGATTAAGAAAGATAAAAAGAACAATTAACTTAATACATCATCTATGAATGTAAGACGTCAGTTTTTACTTAGTCTGCTTGCCGCCTCCCTCTTCCCCCAATTGGGAGGTGCGCAAGGACTTCCGACAAATGTCTGCCAAGCAATCGAGAGATTCTTGGATGCCACTGCACGGAAAGAAATCTCAGTAGGTCGTATCAGCATCGACTCAGTAGTCGTGGAAGGAAATACGCTGCAACTGTTTGCCAACATGAACTGTGCCTATATTCCTTTCCGTGAGGACAATGTGGCCGAAATCTACCAAGGCGTAAGCGCCCTGCTGCCGGCGGAGTTTGCCAAATACAAGCTGCAAATCCGTACCAACAAGCGCAGCATCGAAGAACTGGTTCCCCAAGTCCTGCGTAGTAAAAAAGACAAAAAGACGAAGACATTCAATCCCGTCGCTTCCAAGCCTCTGGTTACCGACGTTTCCGCCCCCTACACCCCCACCAACGGCTTGCAGAACCGGCACATCGCCCTATGGCAAAGCCACGGCTGGTACTACGAACAAAAACTCGACCGCTGGGAATGGCAGCGTGCACGTATCTTCCAGACCGTGGAAGACCTCTACACCCAAAGCTACGTATTGCCTTTCCTCGTGCCGATGCTGGAAAATGCCGGTGCCAACGTGCTGCTTCCCCGCGAACGCGATTGCCAGACGGCAGAAGTCATCGTAGACAATGACGGTTGCCTGACCGGCCGTTCCGTCTATACAGAAAATTCCGGTGACAAGCTCTGGAGTCAGGGAGAAGGACAAGGCTTCGCCCACCTGCGCCCCCAATACATAGACTTTGAGAATCCTTTCAAGGAAGGCACCTACCGCGCCATAGAAACCATCAAGAAAGGAAACGCAAGCACCGCCGAATGGATTCCCGAAATCCCTTCGACCGGACAATACGCCGTATACGTCTCTTACCAAACCTTGCCAAACAGCGCGGACGATGCCCTTTACACCGTCTATCACAAAGGCGGCACCACGCAGTTCAAGGTAAACCAGCAAATGGGAGGCGGCACCTGGATTTATCTCGGCACCTTCGGCTTCAATGCCGGTCGGAACAATGAATGCAAAGTCGTTCTGAGCAACCTTTCCTCCAAAGTAGGAAGAATCATCACTGCCGACGCCGTGAAGATTGGCGGCGGTATGGGGAACATAGCCCGCTGCATCTCCAATGAGGGCGCTACGGAAAACCTGAAAAGCTCCGACAACCGTAACCTGCAAAATACCCATGCAGGCAACATCCAAGACCGTACAACCTCTACATTGTCCACTATCAACTATCAACCATCCAGCTATCCCCGCTTCTGCGAAGCCGCCCGCTACTGGTTGCAATGGGCAGGAATACCGGACAGTGTATATTCAGAAAGCAACGGCAGGAATGACTACACCGACGACTATAAATGCCGCGGCATCTGGGTGAACTACCTTTCCGGAGGTTCTGCCGTGAACCCTACGGAAAAAGGGCTGAACATCCCTGTCAACATGGCCTTTGCCTTCCACTCCGATGCAGGAACTACACTGAACGATTCCATCATCGGGACACTCGGCATCTACTATACCAACGCCTACAATGAGAAATTCGCCAACGGAGCATCACGCTATCTGAGCCACGACCTGACAGACTTGATTCAGTCCAACATCGTGCGCGACGTACGTACCCTCTACGAACCCCAATGGACACGCCGGGGCAAATGGAACCAATCCTACTACGAAGCCCGTGTGCCCCGCGTACCGACCATGCTGCTCGAACTGCTTTCCCATCAGAACTTTGCAGACATGCGCTACGGACTGGACCCGCGTTTCCGTTTCACCGTAAGCCGCGCCATCTACAAAGGCATGCTTCAGTTCCTCTGCTCGCAATACCACATGGATTATGTAGTGCAACCGCTACCGGTAGACCACATGGCCCTGCGCATGACCGGTGAAAATGAAGTGGAACTGACCTGGCAACCCGTGGCGGATGCGTTGGAACCGACTGCCGTAGCAGAGAAATACATTGTCTACACCCGCATCGGCGACGGAGATTTCGACAACGGAGTATTGGTGGACGGCAACAGTTACCGCACCACACTCCCCGCCGGCATGGTGTGCAGCTACAAGGTAACTGCTGTCAACAAGGGCGGTGAAAGTTTCCCTTCCGAAATTCTTTCTGCCGGACGGGCGTTCAATTCCAAAGGTACCGTATTGGTGATAAACGGATTCGACCGTATCAGTGCCCCTGCCGACTTTACGGCCCCCACCCCCGCCGACACCCTCCTTGCCGGATTTCTGGATGAGCAAGACCACGGGGTCCCCTATATCCGTGACATCAGCTACATCGGCAAGATGAAGGAATACCGCCGTTCCATTCCTTGGATGGACGACGATGCCTCCGGTTTCGGCGACAGTTATGGAAATTGCGAAACCCAAGTCATCGCAGGAAATACGTTCGATTATCCCGCCATACATGGTGCCGCTATCCTGAAAGCGGGATATTCGTTTGTATCGGTTAGCAACGAAAGCCTCTCCTCCGTAGGGAGGGGAGATAAAAATACCCCGGTGGATATGAGAGAGTATAGATATGTGGACTTGATACTGGGGAAGCAATGCCAAACCAAGATAGGACGGGGAGGCGTAAAACCGTTGGAGTTCAAGACTTTCAGCAAGCCCATGCAGGAAGCTATTGCCGCTTATTGCGAGCAAGGTGGAAACATCTTTGTTTCGGGCGCTTTTGTAGGAACGGATTTATGGGACAACCGCCTTGCAACCGCCGACGAAGCCGACAAGAAATTTGCGATGGAAGTACTGAAATATAAGTGGCGTGTGGGACAAGCGGCTACAATGGGTAAGGTGAAAAGCGTAGCTTCTCCGTTCCCCGCCCTTTCAGGAAACTATACCTATCACAATGAGCTGAATGCCGATTCGTATGTGGTGGAATCACCGGACGCCATTGAACCGGCAACCAAAGATGCACACACCGTGATGCGGTATTCTGAAAACAACCTGAGTGCCGGTGTGGCCTACCAAGGCGACTACAAGACTTTTGTATTGGGATTCCCTTTTGAATCCATACGTACTGACTCTGAAAGAGAGGCACTCATGAATGCTGTGCTGACATTCTTCAACGACAACAAATAATATCAACCAATCATCATCTATGAATAGAAAACAGTTAATAATCGTCCTGATGGCTTGCCTGCTCCCCCTAGGGGTACAGGCACAGCAAGGGACATTCCGTTTTGCCCAACTGACGGACATTCATCTGACCCCGAACAATCCGAACCCCACTGAGGACCTGCTGCGTTCCGTGGCACAGATTAATGCCACCGACAGTATCGACTTTGTCCTGGTGACAGGCGACCTGACCGAAGAAGGCGACCGTGCCACCATGGAAAAAGTGAAGTCGTGCCTTGACTTGCTGAGAGTTCCCTACCATGTAGCCCTGGGCAACCATGAAACAAAATGGAGCGACTCCGGCTGCACCGCTTTCGGAGAGATTTTTGGCGGCGAACGCTTCAAGTTCGAGCACAAGGGATTCCTTTTTCTCGGTTTCAACTCCGGTCCGCTGATGCGCATGGCCTACGGGCATGTAGTGCCGCAAGACATCCGTTGGATGACGGAAGAAATGGATAAAAACGGCAAAGACAAACCGGTGATACTTGTCACCCACTACCCACTGATGGAGGGGGATGTGGACAACTGGTATGAGGTGACGGATGCCGTCCGCCCCTACAACGTGCGTCTGTTTATCGGCGGGCATTATCACAGCAACCGGGATTTACGCTATGACGGCATTCCGGGCGTACTGATGCGCAGCAACCTGCGCGACAAAGAAGGGAAACCGGGATACGGCATCTATGAAGTAACCGGGGATTCCATCCGGGTATACACGCAACGTATCGGTGAACCCAAGAAGCAATGGACAACATTCTCGCTGACCGGACAGTATTACGACCGCAACGGAAAGGCAGAGAAATATCCCGACTTCTCGGTCAACAAAGAATATCCGCAAGTAAAGGAGCAATGGATGGTGCAGACGGGCGCAGGCATTTACTGCTCTCCCGCCGTAGAAAAAGATAAAGTGTTCGTAGGAGACGATATGGGACGGCTGACGGCCTACACCCTGAAAAACGGCAAAAAGCTATGGAGCTTTGAATCCGGCAAACGCATTGTCGGTACTCCGGCCGTAAGCGAAGGTGTCGTTGTATTCGGCTCTGCCGACCGCCACATCTACGGATTGAACGCCAAAGACGGCAACCTGCTCTGGACGGTAAGAGCTGCCGAACCGGTACTCGGAGCCGTGACCATCGCAGACGGTACCGCCTACATCGGTGCCAGCGACGCCACTTTCCGTGCCATAGACATCCATACGGGAAAAGTAATCTGGGCCTATACCAGCGTGAAGGGCTACATCGAAACCAAGCCGCTGGTGACGGAAGACAAAGTCATCTTCGGCGCATGGGACAATACACTGTATGCCCTGAACAAGGCAGACGGACGTGAACTATGGAAATGGACGGGCGGACTGACCCGCATGCACTTCTCTCCTGCCGCCGTATGGCCGGTGGCCGCCGACGGCAAAGTATTCATTACCGACCCGCAGCGCGCCATGACCGCCATAGACATCCATACGGGCAATACCGTGTGGCGCACCTTTCAGTCCATGGTGCGCGAGACCATCGGACTTTCCGAAGACGGTGAACGTATCTACAGCAAGACGATGAACGACAGCATTGTTTGCTATGCAGCCCGAGGAGATGCTCCGCGGGAGTTGTGGGCAACCCATGTAGGCTTCGGTTATGAGCATGCCCCCTCCATGCAAGTGGAAAAAGAGGGGGTAATGTTTGGCAGTACCAAAGAAGGACTTATCTTCGCACTGGAAGGAAAAACAGGCAAAGTACTGTGGAAACATAAAATAGGGAATTCACTCATCAGTACCGTAGTTCCGTTGAACGGTCACGAAGTTCTGTTCACGGCAACCAGCGGGGAAACGGGACTTCTGAGAATTAAAAATTGAGAATTAAAAATTAAAAGATATATCATGAATAAAATCAGTTGCTTTCTTCCCTACGCAGGAAAAGAACAAGTAGAAAAAACAGTAAACAGCCTACAGGCGACAGGACTTATAGAAGAAATCCGGTTAATTACGACCGATACCACTCTGGAATCGCTCCCGGGCTGCGAAATATTGTTTGTAGACATGCCCTACAGCAGTGCAACCCTCAAAGCTATTGCTAATGCAGCCAAGGGAGAATACACATTGCTTTATACCAAAGAAACTACCCTCGAAATGGGTATGTTTGCCCTGGAGCGTATGATACATATTCTTGAAGATTCAAGCGCCGGTATGGTATATGCCGACCACTACCAAATAGCAGACGGCAAGCAAAGCAATGCTCCGGTAATCGACTACCAATTCGGTTCCTTGAGGGATGACTTCAACTTTGGCTCCCTGCTTCTTTTCAACACCGAAAAACTAAAGGAAGCCGCTGGGCACATGAAGTCCGACTATAAATTTGCCGGCCTTTACGACCTGCGCCTGAAGTTAAGCCAGTATTCAGACCTGGTACACATCAACGAATATCTGTACAGCGAAGTGGAAAACGACACCCGCAAAAGCGGCGAAAAGATTTTCGACTATGTAGACCCCAAAAACCGTGACCGCCAGATTGAGATGGAGCAGGCATGCACCGAACATCTGAAAGAAATCGGGGGGTATCTGGCACCGGAATTCAAAAAGATTGAGTTCTCTGCCGGTAACTTCGAGTATGAAGCTTCGGTCATCATTCCGGTACGCAACCGCATCCGTACCATCCGTGACGCCATCAAATCTGTATTGATGCAGAAGGCAGACTTTAAATATAATCTTATCATCATCGACAACCATTCCACAGACGGCACAACGGAAGCCATCGACGATTTCAAGGACGACGAACGCGTCATCCATATCATCCCCGAACGCAGCGACCTCGGCATCGGCGGTTGCTGGAATATGGGTGTACACCACCCAAAGTGCGGCAAGTTTGCCGTGCAGCTGGACAGCGACGACGTATACAAAGACGAAAACACACTTGCCATCATGGTCCGCGCCTTCTACGAACAGAATTGCGCCATGGTGGTAGGCACCTATATGATGACGGACTTCAACATGAACATGATTGCTCCGGGCATCATCGACCACAAGGAATGGACTCCGGCAAACGGACGCAACAACGCCCTCCGCATCAACGGTCTGGGTGCCCCGCGCGCCTTCTACACTCCGGTGCTGCGCGAAGTGAAAGTACCCAATACCAGCTATGGCGAAGACTATGCGCTGGGACTGAACTTCTCTCGCCAGTACCAGATAGGACGCGTGTACGACGTGGTCTACCTCTGCCGCCGCTGGGACGACAATTCCGATGCGTCGCTGGATATTGTAAAGATGAACGGACACAACCTTTACAAAGACCGTATCCGTACTTGGGAACTCCAGGCACGCATAGAAATGAACAAAAAGAATGAAACAAAGCATTAAATGTCAACAGCTTGCACTCGCGCTTTTCAGGCATTGGTGTTTGACGTGACAGACACCGGTGTTTGACAGAACGCTTATAATCACTAATTTAAAAAATCAAATGAATCAAACGATACACAATCTTCTGACTGAACAACTGGCATCCTGGGAGACGGCACGCAACAACTATGCCGCCCTCTCCGGAGTGCGGGTGAAAGAGCTGAATGTAAACGGCATACCTTATAAGGTACAGTTCAACCCCGCACGCATCGTTTCCTCCGGTGCCAAGGTGGATACCAAGTCCATCCAGGCACGGAAATGCTTTCTGTGCCCGGCAAACCTGCCAACGGTACAGAAAGGCATCTCGTTTGGTGTACACTACCATATCCTGGTGAATCCGTTCCCCATCTTCCCCCGTCACCTGACGGTACCGGAACTGGCACATACCCCGCAACGCATAGCCACCCGCTTCACCGACATGCTGGAGCTGGCCGAGGCGCTGACGGATTACACCATCTTCTACAACGGTCCCAAATGTGGCGCTTCCGCCCCCGACCATGCCCATTTCCAAGCAGGAAACAAAGGCTTCATGCCCATTGAAAAGGACTGGCGCGGACAGACCGCCGGGAAAATAGCCGATTATAGGAAGGCAGTACTGTGGTATCTTGACGATGCCCCCAGAGCCACGCTTGTGATTGAGTCCGCCTCCAAGGAAGATGCGGCAGACCTGTTCGACATCGTTTACCGCTCTCTGGACACGAAACCCGAAGAAGACGAGCCGATGATGAACGTACTGGCCATGTACGAGGCCGACCGTTGGGTGGTCTTTGTCTTCCCGCGCGAGAAGCATCGTCCCACCTGCTACACCGCCGAGGGAGAAGCCAATCTGCTGAGCAGTCCGGCATCCGTCGACTTGGGAGGGGTCTTTATCACCCCCGTAGAAAAGGATTTCTTGAAAATCACTGCGGAAGATGTGGCACAGATATTAAGTGAGGTATGCCTCTCTGCCACAGACTTCCACAAGATACGGCAGCGTATCAGGGAAAAAATGTGACTTCTGAAATCCAAGAACTCTAATTTTAAAGAAATACCATTATGAAAGAGCCCAAAGTACAAGTAGGCATCCTGTTTGAACCGCAGATAGAATTCGTTTTGCTGAACCCGTATCGCATGGACGGAACGGAAGTCAGCGGCAAGCAGGTAGTGACCTATGACGAAGGAAAGATTCTTTGGAACGGACGCCGGTATGACGAACTGCTGTTCGAACCGCAACACGAGCAGACCGATGCCTTCGAACTATTGGACGTTACCATCGGCATCAATTTCCATTGGGAGCGCAAGGAAGACCAGCGTTTTCCGGGTGCCCTCAAAATCATCGTTGAGAATGGAAAGCTCACCGGCATCAACGTCATCCATGTAGAAGATTATCTGACCAGCGTCATCTCTTCTGAAATGAGTGCCACCGCTTCTCTGGAACTGCTCAAGGCACATGCTGTCATCTCCCGGAGCTGGCTACTGGCACAAATACAGAAGAATAAGGAAATCACCGAAGCCCAAGCCAACTACTCGGCCTTTACGCAGACCGACGAAGAGCTGATTCGCTGGTACGACCGAGAGGACCACACACGTTTCGATGTATGCGCTGACGACCATTGTCAGCGCTACCAAGGCATTACGCGTGCATCCACTGATATTGTGAAACAAGCCATCTCCGCTACCCGCGGCCAAGTGCTGACGTCCGACGGAAAGATTTGCGACGCCCGTTTTTCCAAATGCTGCGGCGGTGCTTTCGAGGAGTTCCAATACTGCTGGGAAGACATCAAATACCCCTATCTCACCCGACAGCAAGACAGCAAAACGCCCACCACGCTACCCGATTTGACGCAGGAAGCCGAAGCGAACCGCTGGATTCGCACCTCCCCCGAAGCATTCTGCAACACCACCAACAAGAAAATCCTCTCGCAGGTACTCAACAACTACGACCAGGAGACTACGGACTTCTATCGCTGGAAGGTGGAATACACCCAGGAAGAACTTTCAGCCTTCATTCTGAAACGTTCGGGCATTGACTACGGACAAATCATCGACCTTATCCCCATAGCCCGTGGAACCAGCGGACGCCTCTGGAAACTGAAAATTGTGGGAACCAAGCGCACGCTCACCATCGGCAAGGAGCTGGAAATTCGCCGTACGCTCTCTACTTCACACCTCTACAGCTCTGCCTTCGTGGTGGACAAGGAGGAGTTGTCCGCCGAAGGCATTCCCGGACGCTTCATCCTCACCGGTGCCGGTTGGGGACATGGTGTGGGGCTTTGCCAGATAGGTGCAGCCGTGATGGGTGAGCAAGGATATAAGTATGACGAGATACTGCTGCACTACTATATAGATGCAAGCATCGACAAACTGTATGAATAATCAGATAAAGCACAATAAATCAATATCATGAACTATACAAAAAACATATCACCATGGGCCTGGGTACCCACCTTGTACTTTGCACAAGGTATTCCGTATTTCATCGTAAACAACATCTCCGTGATGATGTTTACCAAAATGGGCGTACCGAACGGAGAAATGGCCTTGTTTACAAGCCTGCTCTATCTGCCCTGGACTATCAAACCCTTCTGGAGCCCGTTTGTCGACATCATCAAGACCAAAAGATGGTGGACTCTTTCCATGCAGATTCTGATGTCTGTGGCATTCATTCTGCTGACGCTCTCCATTCCACGACCGGACGAGGCGACTATGGCAGCCGGAACAACTCCCATCAGCATGTTCAGCATCACGCTGATGCTTTTCATCATTACGGCTTTTGCCTCTGCCACACACGACATCGCTGCCGACGGCTTCTACATGCTGGCACTGAAACAGAGTGACCAGGCAGCCTTCGTCGGCATCCGAAGTACGTTTTATCGGCTTGCCTCTATCTTCGGACAAGGCGTGCTCGTGGCCATTGCCGGTGCCATCGAACTGAAGACCGAGAACATTCCGCTGTCATGGACCATCACGATGCTGGTTACAGCCGTTCTGTTCAGCCTGGTGACGTTCTATCACCTCTTTGCAGTCCCTAAACCCGCCTCTGACAAGTCTACACTGGCAGCCGATGCCGCCACTGCAGGAGCCATATTCAGGGAATTCGGACGAACATTCGCCACCTACTTCACCAAACCGGGTGCATTGCTGGCCATCGTATTCATGTTGCTGTACCGCCTGCCTGAGGCATTCCTCATCAAAATGTGCATGCCCTTCCTGGTGGCCTCCAAAGAATCGGGAGGCCTGGAACTCTCGACTGCAGAAGTAGGTATCGTATACGGCACCATCGGAGTCATATTCCTCACCCTGGGCGGTATCCTGGGAGGGTTATTCGCGTCACGCATCGGATTGAAGAAATCCATCTGGTGGATGGCAGGATGCATGACTCTGCCATGCCTGACGTTTGTCTATCTTGCCATTGCCCAGCCCGACAATCTGTTTACCATCTCAACCGCCATCGCCATCGAGCAATTTGGCTACGGCTTTGGCTTCACGGCCTACATGCTCTACATGATGTACTTCTCCGAAGGCGAATTCAAAACTTCCCACTATGCCATCTGCACCGCATTCATGGCACTGAGCATGATGATTCCGGGTATGTTTGCGGGGTATATTCAGGAGGCTATCGGATATACCGACTTCTTCTGGTTGGTAATGATATGCTGTTTCGCCACGGTTGTGGTCACCCTCTTTGCAGACAGAAGAATAGACCCGGAATATGGGAAAAAATGATGAATGATGAATGTTTAATTATCAGTGATCAGTGATGAAAAAGATTATTGTAATATCCTTACTCTGCCTCCTCTGCGGAGGTGCGATGCAAGCACAGAAGATAAGAATAAAGACCGGTATCGAGGTACTGAAAGAACAGAATTTCCGATGCCTGGAAGGTAAGCGTGTAGGGTTGATTACCAACCCGACGGGAGTGGACAACCGGATGAAGTCCACCATCGACATACTGCACGAGGCGCCGAACGTAAATCTTGTGGCACTCTACGGCCCCGAACACGGCGTGCGCGGCGATGTGCACGCAGGCGACCATGTGACGGACATCAAAGACGCAACTACCGGACTGCCCGTCTACTCGCTTTATGGAAAGACCCGCAAAGCCACACCGGACATGCTGAAAGACGTGGATGTATTGGTATATGACATCCAGGACATCGGTTGCCGTTCCTTTACCTACATCAGTACCATGGGACTGGCTATGGAAGCCGCCGCCGAAAACGGCAAGGAATTCATCGTGCTGGACCGGCCCAATCCCGTAGGCGGACTGAAAATTGAAGGCAATCTGGTTGAAGATGATTGTATTTCTTTTGTAAGCCAGTTTAAAATTCCGTACCTTTACGCCCTCACTTGCGGTGAGCTGGCACTGATGCTCAATGGCGAGAAGATGTTGAAGGATGGGGAACAATGCAATCTCCACATAGTGGAGATGAAAGGCTGGAAACGCAAGATGGATTACACCCAAACCGGACTGCAATGGGTTCCTTCCTCTCCACACATTCCACATCCACATTCTGCATTCTTCTATCCCGTCAGTGGCATCTTGGGCGAGCTGGGATATATGTCCATTGGTGTGGGCTATACCATTCCGTTCCAGATGTTTGCCGCGCCGTGGGTGGAAGCGGAGAAGCTGGCCGGAAGCCTGAACCGTCTGAACGTACCGGGGGTTATCTTCAGACCGATGTACCTGAAACCGTTCTACAGTGTAGGCAAAGGCGAGTTGCTGCAAGGCGTGCAAGTGCACATTATGGATTTCGGCAAAGCACCGTTGAGCGACCTGCAATTCCTGGTCATGCAGGAAGTCGCCGCCCTCTATCCGGACCGTGCCGTGTTTGACCATGCCGACAAGGGACGTTTCTCGATGTTCGACAAGGTAAGCGGTTCGCGGCAGATACGCGAGCGCTTCTCAAAGCGGAACCGTTGGGAAGATATACGCGACTACTGGTATAAAGATGCCGAAGACTTCCGTAAGTTGTCGAAAAAGTATTATTTATATAAATAAATTTACAGATAAATAAGGAAGGGAAAAGAACCTGATACGAAGACTATTTCAGTCGTATACAGAACCACATTCAGTCGTATACTTAAATATACTCAGTATACGACTGAATGTACCCCCTCGTAAGACACGTTTACAGAGCACTTTGAAGCGAAGTGATGCAATAAAAAAAAGTGAACATGAAAGAGCATAGTTACATGGCTTTCCTGCAGGAAGCAAGCCAAATCATTCCGCAGGAAAGAATTTATACCGACGAACTTCGCCGACTGGCTTGGGGTACGGATGCCGGTTTCTACCGCCTGATTCCCCAGATTGTAATCCGTTCGAAAGACGAGGACGAAGTTTCACAACTGTTGAAACTGGCGAGCCGCCACAAACTGCCCGTCACCTTCCGAGCGGCAGGAACCAGTTTGTCGGGCCAAGCCATTAGTGACTCCATCCTCATCGTAGCCGGCAAGAATTGGGAAAAATACAGCATATCTGCCGACCATGAACAGATAACCCTCCAACCGGGCATCATCGGACAGCGTGTAAACGAGTTGCTGGCCCCCTACGGTCGCAAGTTTGCCCCCGATCCCGCCTCGGTGAAAAGCGCCATGGTGGGCGGCATCGTCATGAACAATGCTTCCGGCATGAATTGCGGCACGCATGCCAACAGCGACAAAGTGCTTGTTTCCGCCCGCATCATCCTGATGGACGGCACCCTGCTGGATACGGGAAATCCCGTCAGCCGCGCTTCCTTCGAAGTGACCCATCGCGACTTCATCCGCCGCATCTGCATACTGCGCGACGAAATACGCGCCAACGAAAAACTGGCCGAACGCATCCGTTACAAATACTCCATCAAAAACGTAACCGGGCTCAATCTGCTGCCTTTTGTCCGTTTCGACGACCCGTTCGAAATCATCGCCCACCTCA
The DNA here is from genome assembly GCF_013373675.1 of Bacteroides sp. L10-4. Classification (NCBI taxonomy): domain Bacteria; kingdom Pseudomonadati; phylum Bacteroidota; class Bacteroidia; order Bacteroidales; family Bacteroidaceae; genus Bacteroides; species Bacteroides sp. L10-4. Next base: position 115,058 of record NZ_JABXJH010000004.1, on the reverse strand, counting down.
TGGTAGGTTCCGAAGGTACTCTGGCGTTCCTTTCGGAAGTGACGATGAAGACCGAATATGACTATCCCTACAAGGCCAGCGCCATGCTCTACTTCAAGAGCATCAAAGAAGCGAGCCGCGCCGTGGTAGCCATGAAGAAGCTGGTCGACGAAACCGGCGAATGGACAGTAAAAGGGGCTGAAATGCTGGACTACAAGAGCCTTTCCTCCGTCAGCGACCCCGTATTCCTGAAATACAAAGGTGAAGTTGCCTCCTCTGCCCTCCCCGGCGTAGAGCCGGGTGACGAAACCGGACTGACCGCAGTGCTGACCGAAACCAAAGCCCGCACCCCGGAAGAACTACAACAGAACATATCTGCCATCGAAGCATGCCTGCAAGCCTTCACTACTTATATTCCGGTACGCTTCACCGACCGGCCGGAAGAATATTCCAAATACTGGGCCATCCGTTCCGGCATCTTCCCTTCGGTAGGAGGTACCCGCCGGCCGGGAACCACTTGCCTCATCGAGGACATAGCCTTCCACATTGAAGACCTTCCGGAAGCAACGGCAGAGTTGCAACAACTCATAGCCCGCCACGGATATGACGACGCCTGCATCTATGGCCATGCTCTTGAAGGAAACTACCACTTCATCATCAACCAATCCTTCAGTACCCAAGCTGAAGTGCGACGTTACGAAAACTTGATGAATGACATCAAGACCTTGGTAGTAGACAAATATGACGGTTCCCTGAAAGCCGAGCATGGTACGGGTCGGAATATGGCTCCCTTCGTCCGCCATGAATGGGGAGATGACGCCTACAAAGTCATGAAAGCCGTCAAAGAGCTGTTTGACCCGCAAGGATTGCTGAACCCCGGTGTCATATTCAATGATGACCCGCAATGCCATATCAAGAACTTCAAGCCGCTGCCCTTATTGATGGAAAATGGAAAAGGAAGAAATGACACAGTATCCCATTCCCAGCTATCCACTATCCACTCTCGGTTAAACAAGTGTATCGAGTGCGGTTTCTGCGAAGTCAACTGTCTCTCCTGCGGCTTTACCCTTTCCTCGCGCCAGCGCATCGTGTTGCAGCGCGAAATATCCCGGTTGAGACAAAGCGGTGAAGACCCGACACGCCTTGCACTGCTCGAAAAGCAATACCGCTATCCCGGCAACCAGACTTGCGCCGGAGACGGCCTCTGCTCCATGTCGTGTCCGATGGGTATCAATACGGGCGACCTTACCCATATAATCCGCCGGGAAGCATTGCCCAAAGGCAGCCTGGGATACAAAGCCGGAGACTTTGCCGCCAATCATTTCGCCGGTGTCAAGAGTGCACTGCGTCCCACATTATCCTTGGCCAACTTCAGCCACTCCCTATTAGGGACAAAGGCCATGAGTAGTATTACCAAAGGCCTGCACAATGCATTAGGCATACCTCTATGGACGCCGGCTATGCCAAAGCCCTTCCAGCCTCTCCCCCTTTATGATAAAGCAAAAGCATCTACTCACCCTCCCTACGGAGAAGGAGGCAAGGAGAGAGAGGCCGTAGTTTATTTCCCCAGCTGCATCAACCAGACCATGGGCCTGGCCAAGAAGTCTCCCGTAGAGCAGCCATTGGTAAATAAAATGGTGTCTTTGTTGCAAAAAGCCGGTTACGAAATCATCTTCCCGAAAGATATGGACAAGCTTTGCTGTGGCACCATTTGGGAAAGCAAAGGGATGCTGGACATCGCCGACCGCAAGACAGCCGAATTGGAGGCCGCACTTTGGGAAGCCAGCGAACAAGGCAAATACCCCATCCTCTGTGACCAAAGCCCTTGTCTGCACCGCATGCGCGAATGTATCAAGAAAATGAAACTGTATGAACCTGCAGAATTCATCTATGTCTTCTTACGTGACAAGCTGATTTTCACACCCATCAATCGCCCCGTAACAGTCCACATCACCTGCTCCATGCGGAAAATGGGACTGGCAGATACCATTATAGCCCTTGCACGCCTCTGTTCCAGCAAAGTCATCGTGCCGGAAGAAGTAGGCTGCTGCGGTTTTGCCGGAGACCGGGGATTCACCTATCCCGAGCTGAACTCGTACGCCCTACGCAAACTCCGTCCGCAAATAGAAGCGTCCGGAGTGAATATAGGCTACTCCAACAGCCGTACTTGTGAAATCGGATTGACAACAAACTCGGGTATCCCCTACGTCTCCATAGCCTATCTGGTAGACGAATGTACAAAGGCGGCTGATAGTTAGGATTAATAATTAACTTAACACACAAATATTACAATGAACAGTACCAAAGTAAGTAAACGCATCCTTGCACTCGACATTCTCCGTGGTATCACCATCGCAGGTATGATTATGGTAAACAACCCCGGTTCGTGGGGACATATCTATGCCCCCTTGCGGCATGCAGAGTGGAACGGCCTGACCCCCACCGACCTCGTCTTTCCTTTCTTCATGTTTATCATGGGAATTTCCACATACATTTCCCTGAAGAAATACAACTTCGAGTTCAGCTATGCCGCCGGTATGAAAATACTGAAACGTACCATCGTCATTTTCCTCATCGGCATGGCCATCGGCTGGTTCTCGCGTTTCTGCTATTATTGGGCTTCAGCTCCGGACGATCTCAGTTTCGGAGAAAAGCTATGGGCTTCCGTCTGGACATTCGAACGTACCCGTATCTTGGGTGTCATGCAACGGCTGGCGCTTTGCTACGGTGCAACCTCCATCATTGCGCTAACCATGAAGCATAAGCATATACCTTATCTGATAGCCGGCCTATTGGCAGGCTACTTCATCCTGTTGATGTGTGGCAACGGTTTCGCCTATGATGAGACGAACATTCTTTCCGTGGTAGACCGTGCCATCCTAACCCCTGCACACATGTACAAGGATAACGGCATAGACCCCGAAGGGCTGTTAAGCACAATCCCTGCCATTGCACACGTGTTGCTGGGCTTCTGTGTAGGACGGCTGATGCTGGATGGCAACAAGTCGGAAGACCGTGCTTCATTTCTCAATTCGCAGCTTATCACCTTGTTTCTGGCAGGTGTCATCCTTACTTTCTCCGGTTTCCTGCTGAGCTACGGTTGTCCTATCAACAAGAAAATATGGTCTCCTACCTACGTACTCGTCACTTGCGGACTGGCATCCAGTTTTCTGGCATTGCTTATCTGGATTATTGATGTGAAAGGCAATAAGAAGTGGAGCATGTTTTTCGAGGCATTCGGTGTGAATCCGCTGTTCATGTATGTATTGGGCGGCGTACTTAGCATACTTTTCGGCAGCATCAGTTTCTCGTGGGGAGACGGCAGCATCAGTGTACACAGATTCTTATATAATATAGTCCTCATGCCCGTTTTCGGTGAAACCGCCGGTTCCCTTGCCTTTGCCCTGCTGTTTATCGCCATTAACTGGTGTATCGGCTACCAGTTGTACAAACGAAAAATATATATCAAAATATAATGATTGAACATCCCCGTTAATCATTGAACATTAAACATCAATCATTGAACATTAAACATTATTTATATGATTCTAATAGCAGACAGTGGCTCTACAAAGACCGATTGGTGTGTTGTAGAGAATGGAGTACTTCTCCAACAGATATTCACGAAAGGGACGAACCCTTTCTTTCAGTCGGAAGAGGAAATCAGTAATGAAATAGCAACAGCGCTATTACCTCAGCTGAAGACAAGCGAACTGGATGCCGTATACTTTTATGGTGCAGGATGCGGATTTCCCGACAAGATAAGTATGGTGCACCGTGCCATTACCAAACACCTCAATGTGAAAAATGAAGTGGAAGTCAATACCGATATGCTGGCTGCCGCACGTGGCCTCTGCGGACATGACTCAGGCATTGCCTGCATCATGGGAACCGGCTCCAACTCATGTTGTTATGACGGGAAAAGCATTGTCACCAATGTATCTCCTCTGGGATTCATCTTGGGAGACGAAGGCAGCGGAGCCTGTTTGGGCAAACTGTTGGTAGGCGATATCTTGAAAAATCAGATGACACCCGAGCTTAAAGAGAAATTCCTCAAACAGTTCGACCTGACACCTGCCGATATCATCGACCGCGTCTACCGTAAACCTTTCCCCAACCGTTTCCTGGCAAGCTTGTCACCATTTCTTGCACAGAACCTGGGCGAACCTTGTGTACGCGCTCTGGTGCTGAACAGCTTTAAGGCATTCCTTAAACGCAACGTCATGCAATATGAAGACTATCAACATCAAAAAGTACATTTCATCGGTTCAGTAGCCTTCTATTACAAGGAAATTCTGGCAGAAGCTGCCCAAGAAATGGGTATCCAACTGGGTGCAATCATCAAGAGCCCCATGGAAGGACTCATCAAATATCACAACTGAAAGTGACAAATCGTAAATAGTAAATCGTCAAATAGCAAATAGACTATGTTCGTAAAAATCTCTGAGCAACCATCGCTCTACAATGACTTGGAAAAAAAATCAGTCCGTGAAATTCTGGAAGACATCAATACCGAAGACCAGAAAGTGGCGCTTGCCGTACAGAAGGCAATCCCTCAGATAGAGAAACTGGTAACCCAGATTGTGCCTCGCATGAAACAAGGCGGACGCATCTTCTACATGGGTGCGGGTACCAGTGGACGTCTTGGCGTACTCGACGCTTCGGAAATTCCACCGACTTTCGGTATGCCCCCCACACTGGTTATCGGCTTGATTGCCGGTGGCGACACTGCATTGAGAAATCCGGTAGAGAATGCCGAAGATGACATTCACCGCGGTTGGGAAGAGCTGACGGAACGCAATATTACAGACAAGGACACTGTCATCGGTATTGCTGCATCCGGCACCACCCCCTACGTAATCGGCGCCATGCACCAGGCACGTGAACACGGCATACTGACCGGCTGTATCACCAGTAACCCGGACTCGCCAATGGCGGCAGAAGCGGATGTAGCCATCGAAATGATTGTAGGGCCTGAATATGTGACGGGAAGCTCGCGCATGAAATCGGGAACAGGACAGAAAATGATACTGAACATGATTACCACTTCCGTCATGATACAGTTGGGACGCGTGAAAGGCAACAAGATGGTGAATATGCAGCTCAGTAACAAAAAGCTTGTAGACCGTGGTACCCGTATGATTGTAGAGGAACTCGGACTGGACTATGGCAAAGCCAAGGCACTGCTGCTGATGCACGGTTCGGTGAAGAAGGCAGTGGACGCATACAGAGCCCCTCGTGCCACTAAAGAGGAAGAAGAATAGTTTCAAGAACAATTAACCCGATTAATTATCCCCTTCCCCTTTCAAGAGTGTGTCAAAACCCCTTTCATAGGGGGGCGGGGCAAATCTTTTTATTATGAAAGCAATCTGTTTTTTTCTCTTTTCTTTTTGTCTGCAAGCTGCCACCGCGCAGCCTTTACAACGCGTAGCCCCCGAACAAGTGGGAATGGACTCCCGCAAGTTGATGTATGCCGACGAAGCGATTGAAACAGCCATCTCCAACAAGGACATTCCCGGTGCCGTACTTGCCGTAGTGCGCAATGGCAAGATGGCCTATCTGAAAGCATACGGCAACAAGCGTGTTTATCCCGATGCGGAGCCTATGACTGCCAATACGATTTTTGATATGGCGTCTTGTAGCAAATCCATGTCGACTGCCGTATGCACGATGATTCTGGCAGAACGTGGCAAGCTACGCATGCTGGACCCCGTCAGCCTCTACATACCCCATTTCAAGAATTGGGAAAGCGAAGACGGCAAAGAGAAGAAGGTAATCCGCATTGCCGACCTGATGACACACACTTCCGGACTGCCCCCCTATGCACCGGTAGCCGAGCTTGAAAAGCAATACGGTTCTCCCAATGCCGATGGCCTCATGGAGTATATCGCTACTTGCAAACGTGACTTCAAGCCACAGACAGATTTCCAATACAGCTGCCTCAACTTCATCACTCTGCAACATATCATCGAGACCATAAGCGGTCAGAGCCTGCGTGACTTTGCCCGTGAAAACATATTCGATGTACTCGGCATGGAGCATACCGACTATCTGCCCTGCCGACGTGACAAGAATGGCAAATGGATAAATACAACGGACGCAAACTGGGCAAGTATCACCGAAGGAGACTGGCACAATGCCATTGCGCCTACCGAAAAACAACCTGACGGGCAAGTCCTCTGCGGACAAGTGCACGACCCGCTGGCCCGTATCATGAACGGAGGCATCAGCGGCAATGCCGGAGTATTCTCCTGTGCCGAAGACATTGCCGTGCTCTGCGCAGCCCTGCAAAACGGAGGTGAATGGAACGGACACCGTATCCTGAGTCCGCTGGGTGTAAAAGCCATGCGTACCGTGCCACGCGCCACTGCCAGCTTGGGACGCACTCTCGGCTGGGACTGCTTTACAGCCTATGCTTCTAATAACGGAGACTTGTTCGGTCCCGGCACCTATAGCCATACCGGATATACGGGTACTTCCATCGTTATCGACCCGGACAATGACACTTCCGTCATATTGCTTATCAATGCCGTGCATCCGGAAGACGGGCATAGTGTGGTTCGTCTGCGTTCGTTGGTTGCCAACGCTGTGGCGGCTTCCATCTGCCCTATTCCACGTGTTTATACAGACCATTACTACAAACGTTTCCTGCAGTTTATGGACGAGCCTGCCATTACAAGCAAGGACATCGTCATGCTTGGCAACAGCCTGACTGAAGGCGGCGGTGACTGGTCGGCACGCCTCGGTAAGAAGAATGTACGCAATCGCGGCATCATCGGTGATGAAGTGATGGGTATTTATGACCGTCTGCACCAGATACTTCCCGGACACCCCGCCAAGCTGTTTCTGCTTATCGGAGTCAACGACATTTCCCACAATCTGACGCCGGACAGCATTGTAAGTATGATTCGCATGACGGTGGAACGCATCCGGAAAGAATCTCCCGATACGAAGCTATACCTTCAAAGCCTGCTTCCTTTCAATGAAAGTTTCGGACGGTACAAAAGTCTGACCGGAAAGACAGATATGGTTCCTGAAGTCAATCTTCGTCTGGAAGCACTTGCCAAAGAAAAAAATATTGCCTATATCAACCTCTTCCCCTTGTTTACAGAGAAGGGAACGAATGTACTGCGCAGCGAACTGACAACCGACGGACTGCATTTGAATGAGGACGGGTATAAAATCTGGGGAAAGGCCATCAGAAAGAAACTATAAAATCCCCGGCCTGTTTCTTATGAAGTATATAATAGGGACATTCAGTAAATAGCATAAAATTAGCCAACTGCGAATGAACTTCAGAATTAGTTGGCTTTTTTGTATCTTTAGGTATTCCCCCCGCAAATAAGGTTTAGCAGCCAAAACGGGGGAAATATCCGAACTAAGTAAGTGTAAGATACGAAATATTTCCGAAATCCACCCAACTTTGGGCTTTACAGAATTCGATATTCTGGAAAAATATCGCAAGAATTTTAATGAGAGTGAGCTTGGCAGGCTTCATTCCGTATTTCCATTTGATAGTATAGCAAAAGAAGCAGGTCTGTCAGAGCAACGGCTGGGACACAAGAACATTTTCAGTCCTTCTGCCAAGATTGCTCTTATGGTGCTGAAAGCCTACACCGGGATTCTCCGACAGGCAGTTGGTAGAACATCTTAACGGTAACATACACTATCAGATTTTCTGCGGAGTCATGATAGATCCTTTCAGCCCTATAACCAACGACAAGATAGTCAGTGCCATCCGTAATGAAATAGCATCCTGTCTTGACATTGATTCCCTTCAGAATATCCTTGCCTCATACTGGAAACCTTATCTTGAAAATCTTCAAGTGTGTATGACCGACGCCACATGCAATGAAAGCCATATGCGTTTTCCTACGGATATGAAGCTCCTTTGGGAAAGCACCGAATGGATCTACCGGCATATCTGCATGCATTGTAGGAAGCTCGGCATAAGGCGTCCCCGTAACAAATACACGGATATTGCGGAATCCTATCTTTCCTATTGCAAGAAAAGAAAGAGAAAAGTTTCAAGGACAAGGATGCTCAAGCATCGCATGATCAGACTCCTGGAGAAACTCATCATACAAAGAGATGACATTCACAGGAAATACGGAGCTTTACTCAAATATACACAGGATTATCAGAAACGACTTTCCATTATCAAGAAGATTCTTATACAGGAAAAGGCAATGTTTGAAGGTAGGAAGGTCAGTGACCGCATTGTCAGTACGCCCTATCGTAAGGGGTAAGGGGACAAAATCTGTCGAGTTCGGTACAAAGGCAGGCAACATACAGATAGATGGGATCTCGTTCATCGAACACATCTCTTTCAAGGCATTCAATAAGTGCATACGTCTGAAGGACTGTATCCGCATGCAGCAGAAGCCGATGAATGTGAGGGTAAGATGTGTTGCTGCCGATTCCATATACGCCAATAATGGCAACAGGAAGTTCTGTACAAATATGGGATATCGACATCCTTTGTACGCAAGGGAAGGGCTGCAAAGGACGAGCAGTTGAGAAAGGTTCTCAGAAGTGAACTATCAAAAGAGAGAGCCACCCGGCTTGAAGGCAGCTTCGGCACTCAAAAGCAACATTACTCACTCACTCTCAAGAATAAAAGCGCGGAACAGGAAGACGGAAATCCTCTGGATTTTCTTCGGAATACATACGGAAAGTGCCGTAATGATAATAGACAAGGGCAAAAAAGACTGAATAAAGCGGCATGACATGACTTTACAGACAAGATCAGAAGAGGTCATCAGACTTCTTCCGGAGCATCATCGCTTACCGGATAAGTTCACCTAATAAAATACCGAAAAATTACAACAAAAAAAATAGCATATGAAGGGATTATGGTCTATCATCTTCATATGCAATCTTATCTTTTAGGGACATTTACCGAATATCCCTCCCTTAATGTTTTCCAGAAACTTACTTTGTTTCAAAGGTTCCCTATCATCCATATCTCCAGAAGTAAGCATGAAATTGAGGATTTCACCTTTGATTATCAGATGTAACTTAAATCTGAAGAACCATCCCGCAGAACATTTTCCACACTCGGCAAGCCCCTCGAAAGTATTGTGAATCATTCTCTGGAGACGGCAAACACGTAAGGGAGTAGCACTTCCTTTTCCAATTCCACAAAACGGCTATAAGACACACATTGGGGAAACAAGTCTTTCAAATGTTTGCAGACATATTCCTTGTAATAATGCTCAAAACACCGAAAATCACCGGAATGAAACAGAATAAGAGTCACTATAATTTCAGCATCACTCATACCGGTTAGGTTTATTTCGCTGTTTAAACTTCTTATCTTCAATATTTCATCCTATCTCCGAATTGAGTTGTCAACTATCTAATAATCCACCCTAAATCAATCATTAGAAGAAAATTTATCATTCCAATGACTCGTTAGAATAAATTGTACATGAATATATCTTTCATTTTAATACTTATGGTGTTACACAAGCAGCATATACACGATAATATGGATTATCGTACAAAGTATATATACCATCAAGTTTATACCAACCAGTATAATCTCCTCCTCTAATATCAGGACCAGTATTTGAAAAATTTCCAATTGAAGGGCGCAAATAACGCACATAAAAATCTTGATAAGCATATGTTTTCGAACCTAAAGCGCTCTTTTCTGTTACCTTAAGGCCGATTCTCTTGATACCATCAATTATAAATGTATACTGTATTTTATCTCCCTTATCCCAAGGAGAGTAAATATCATTTAATTTCACCACGACCCCTCCAATAGTAGGATATCCTCTAATTAATCCTTCATAAATATCATTAAAATAGGTTTGATAAGATTCTGCTTTATCCATCACCCAATAAGAAAATCTACAATTAGAATAACCAAACATACGTAGCAAATAATAAACATCACAAACATATCTAGGTGGAACATTCACCCCATTTATTGAAGGATCTATTTCCAGTCCCAAAGTCATATATAAAGACCATAGCATTGTTGCTATTTCATTTGGTCTATCAAGTGAAGGTTGCATCTTACCTAAAGAAAGCAACATTTTATCATAATTATATCTCTCAGGATATCTATAATAATGCATATATTGCCCCATAGACACCAAAAACTCTGGCACTTCTGCTTTATGTGTTCCAAAGATTTGTTCTGTTACAACTGGCATTTCATAATGATATCCCCAACCAGTTCCCCATTGCGTCAAAACTAATGGTTCTACATTAACATAGTTAGTCTGCCTGCCTAAAGCATTGACATCAGTAACAAGTTCAAAAGATATCTCACTATTTGTCTTTTGTGCCAAAATTTTATCCCATAATTCTGAATAAGCATTATTGTTTTCTAAATGTTTAGTTCTCTTTTTACTCTCAATCATATTCTCAATCCATGCATTAGTTTTTGCATTTGAATCGAAACGTCCTTCATTATAAAAAGCTATGATTGGGAAAGTATTCCGTTCTGTAGATAAGACCAAATACCCCTGTCTATTTGAGTAATTAACAACCCACATTAGAGTATCATTATCATAAACAATAGGTGTAATTGTTTCAATATCTCTATGAGCACTTTCTTTTTTTTGAGTTGCACCAATTACAGACAGATTATCTGAAACACTATTCACAAACCTCATCAAATAATCAGGCATAGAATATGATACATTTTCATTTGAAGTCCTAGTTAATATAGGAACTGCTCCAACAGTAAAATCTTTTTCTTGTTCTGCTTCACATGATGTCAGAATAAGATACACTACTAACAGTACATATTTTCTCATTATATCAACATTTAGGGGCTATTCTATTACTTTATTTAAAACCACATCAAAGACTAAAGCTGAATATCCGGGAATAGTACCACTACCTTCAGAACCATATGCAGAATCCGTAGGAAGATATACTAACCAACGTTCGCCAACAGCCATATATTGCAAAAAGATTTTCCAACCCGTTCTCAATGTTGACTCTGTTATAAGAAAATCAGTAGACCAACTAAAAGGAGTCGGTTCTCGCCCAGGTGGATTTGGTATATTTTGATCCAATGCACCATAACCGTCAAAACCACCATCAAATTTCTCACCGGTAATAAGTGTACCGTAATAAAAAGCATTCACAGCTTCTGTCCATACAGGAATTTCACCCTCTGCATTCTTAACAAGTTTCTTACAATATATATACCGAGGATGCTTATCAGTGCTAACAAGATAGTCTTGAAGAATAAACATTTCACCGACTTCCACAGCCCTTATACCTTCTTCAGTAGCTACATATCTATCACCCGCAACATTTTTTATCGAATCAATGTATGCTTCGTTACGTGCCTGCCAATCATAATACTTTCCCTCATCTTCTACTTCTTCGCAAGACACTAATCCGCTTACAAGCAACAGCAGGAAAGGCAAAAACAAAAATCTTTTTCTCATTTTCATTAATTACAAATTATTCATTAATTACGAATTATAAATTACAAGAAACAAGTGGCATTCACTACGCACCCTCGTAATTTATAATTTGTAATTAATATTATTCTTATTGCAAGGTTTTCAGCAGTGATGTGATGCTTACGCGGTCTGCAATGATATTGTTCAGCTCGGAGATAGCCACGCGCTCTTGCTCCATGGTGTCACGATTACGCAGTGTCACACAGTTATCTTCCAAAGTCTGATGATCCACGGTGACACAGTACGGAGTACCGATGGCATCCTGACGGCGGTAACGTTTGCCGATGGAGTCTTTCTCGTCATACTGGCAATGGAAGTGGAACTTCAGGCTGTCGATAATCTCGCGTGCCTTTTCGGGCAGTCCGTCTTTCTTTACCAACGGCATCACAGCCAGCTTCACCGGAGCCAAGGCAGCGGGAAGTTTCAACACAACGCGCGTTTCGCCGTTCTCCAGCTTCTCTTCACAGTAGGAAGCAGACATGATGCTGAGGAACATACGGTCTACGCCTATCGAGGTTTCGATGACATACGGAGTATAGCTTTCGTTGGTTTCGGGGTCGAAATACTTGATGTTCTTGCCGGAGAACTTCTCATGCTGTGACAAGTCGAAATTTGTACGGCTGTGAATACCCTCTACTTCCTTGAAGCCGAAAGGCATCAGGAACTCGATGTCTGTAGCGGCATTGGCGTAGTGGGCCAGTTTGTCGTGGTCGTGATAACGGTAATGGTCGTCGCCGAAGCCCAGCGCCTTGTGCCATTTCAGGCGGGTAGCCTTCCAGGTCTTGAACCAGTCAAGCTCCGTACCCGGCTTTACGAAGAACTGCATTTCCATCTGCTCGAACTCGCGCATGCGGAAGATGAACTGGCGTGCCACGATTTCGTTACGGAAAGCCTTACCAATCTGGGCGATACCGAAAGGAATCTTCATGCGGCCGGTCTTCTGTACATTGAGGTAATTTACGAAGATGCCCTGTGCCGTTTCCGGACGGAGATATATCTTCATGGCACCGTCGGCAGTAGAACCCATTTCCGTAGAGAACATCAGATTGAACTGGCGCACTTCCGTCCAGTTCTTTGTACCGCTGATGGGACAAACGATTTCTTCGTCGAGGATAATCTGACGGAGTTCGTCCAGATTATTATCGTTCAAAGCCTTGGAAAAGCGTTCGTGCAAGGCATCACGCTTGGTCTGATATTCCAGCACACGTCCGTTGGTGCTACGGAACTGGGCCTCATCGAAAGCATCGCCAAAACGCTTGGCTGCCTTTGCCACTTCCTTGTTTATCTTGTCATCGTATTTGGCAAGCTGGTCCTCTATCAACACATCGGCACGATAGCGTTTCTTGGAATCGCGGTTGTCAATCAGAGGGTCATTGAAAGCGTCCACGTGTCCGCTGGCTTTCCAGATGGTGGGGTGCATAAAGATAGCCGAGTCGATACCGACAATATTTTCGTGCAGCAGCACCATACTCTGCCACCAGTATTGTTTAATGTTATTCTTGAGTTCCACACCCATCTGACCGTAGTCATATACGGCTCCCAGTCCATCGTAAATATCGCTGGAAGGGAACACAAAACCATATTCCTTACAGTGTGATACGAGTTTCTTAAAAACGTCTTCTTGTGCCATTTTCTGTTGTATCTAAATTAATTTGAATCTTATTTTCAGCTAAAAAGCGCCACAAAGATAGGGATTTATATCGTAAGTAGGACAAGGAGGGTATTAATTTATCTTATTACCAACAATAGAAACGGCACATATGCCTGTCGGTTGAATTGAATCAGGGAATATTTATCCGACCAATCGGACGATGATTAACGAAATTGGCATGTTGCACGAAGGTCATAACTGCGATTCTGCCAGCCACGCGGGAGAAAGAGCCCCGGCCTTGCGCCCACTCATATTATATTACAAATACGAGTATAATCCGCTTGCATTCACACATCTTCCCATCTCACTCGCTGAACGAACGTGATTCAGTCAGGGACTGAAAGCCTTTCACTCAGGGACTGAATGGCATTCAGTCCCTGAGTCATTGTACCCCCTCTCAGAAGGTATCAGGAAGGGGGGGTATAGCAAGCCACCCGACCCGCAAGAAGCGACAATAAAATTATAGGACATCGTCATCTAAAAGCCGGCATACTTCCCTGATTACTTCCTGCGGACAACCGCACTGCAAGCGGCCTATTCAAAGAAGCCATCCATAGTAAGGCCGCCAACAATCCGGTGCTGCAAAAGAACACAGAGCAAGGCGGCATCGTGACCGGAACCGGGCATTGCATGCTCATCAATATTCGCAACCGACTCTACTGTGTCTATCATGGACGCACCGAAACCACCGGCGACGAACGAATGGTATTCATCGACCCCGCAGACATCCAACCGGACGGGAAACTGGTGGTCTGCGGACCGAATACCGGCTCACAGCAAATTGAGCATTGAATGCAGCCAGGCAAACACCGGTGCGTCGAGGCATACTGCTAAAAAACTATCGCACCGGTTTCCTATATATAGAATTAAATTAGTATTTTTGCCTGCAACTGGAAAACCAGCAATATCATAGAATAGACAATTCCCGAACAAATATGAGCGAAGATTTTGAAGCACCGAAAGATGATCTGGACAAAGAACTCCCAACCGGAAGAGAAGAACATTCGGATTACAAACCTGCAGACGCAAAGGATGCCAACGTAAAGCACCAACTGAGCGGCATGTACCAGAATTGGTTTCTGGACTATGCCTCATACGTCATATTGGAACGTGCCGTCCCCCATATCATGGACGGTCTGAAGCCCGTGCAACGGCGTATCCTCCACTCCATGCGCCGCATGGAAGACGGACGCTACAACAAAGTGGCGAACATCGTAGGGCATACCATGCAGTTCCATCCGCATGGCGATGCTTCCATCGGCGATGCGCTGGTGCAGCTGGGACAAAAGGACTTGCTCGTAGATTGCCAAGGAAACTGGGGCAACATTCTGACGGGAGACAGCGCCGCCGCCCCCCGTTATATCGAAGCACGCCTCTCCAAGTTTGCATTGGACGTAGTATTCAATCCCAAAACCACCGAATGGAAACTCTCTTACGACGGACGAAACAAAGAGCCGGTGACACTACCGGTAAAATTTCCACTGCTGCTTGCGCAAGGCGTGGAGGGCATCGCCGTAGGCCTGTCGTCCAAGATATTGCCGCACAACTTCAATGAACTGTGCGACGCTTCCATCAGTTATCTGCACAACGAGGAATTCAAGCTCTACCCCGACTTCCAGACCGGAGGCAGTATCGATGTTTCCAAATACAACGACGGCGAACGCGGCGGTGCGGTACGCGTACGTTCCAAAATAGAGAAGATAGACAACAAGACACTTGCCATCAAAGAAATCCCCTACGGGAAAACGGTGGCCAGCGTATGCGACTCCATCGTAAAGGCCAGCGAGAAAGGAAAAATCAAGATACGTAAGGTAGAGGACCTGACATCCGGCAACGTGGAAATACTGGTGCATCTGGCTCCGGGCGTATCGTCGGACAAGACCATCGATGCCCTCTATGCCTTCACCGACTGTGAAGTGAGCATCTCTCCCAACTGCTGCGTCATCGACGAGCAAAAGCCGCACTTCCTCACCGTAAGCGACGTGTTGCGCAAATCAGTCGACAATACGTTGGCACTGCTGCGCCAGGAATTGGAAATCCGCAAGGGCGAAATACTGGAAAGCCTGCACTTCGCTTCGCTCGAAAAGATATTCATCGAAGAACGTATCTACAAGGACAAAGAGTTTGAACAAGCCAAAAACATGGATGCCGCCTGCGAACATATCGATGAGCGCCTGACTCCCTACTACCCGACTTTTATCCGCGAAGTGAGCAAGGAAGACATCCTCCGGCTGATGGAAATAAAGATGGCACGCATCCTCAAGTTCAACTCCGACAAGGCAGAGGAGCTGATAGCACGCATGCGAAAGGACGTAGAGGAGATAGACCGCCATCTGGCAAACATCGTGGAATATACCGTCGACTGGTTCCGTATGCTGAAGGACAAGTACGGCAAAGCCTTCCCCCGCCGCACGGAACTGCGTAACTTCGACACCATCGAAGCAACCAAAGTCATCGAAGCCAACGAAAAACTGTACATCAACCGCGAAGAGGGTTTCATCGGAACTGGATTGAAGAAAGACGAATTCATAGGCAACTGCTCGCCCATAGACGACGTTATCATCTTCTTCCGCGACGGGAAATACATCATCACACCGGTGGCCGACAAGAAATTCGTGGGCAAGAACATACTCTATGCCAACATCTTCAAGAAGAACGACAAACGTACCATCTACAACGTCTGCTACCGCGACGGCAAGGAAGGAACAAGCTATATCAAGCGCTTTGCCGTCACTTCCGTGGTGCGCGACCGCGAATACGATGTGACACAAGGTACCCCCGATTCCCGCATCACCTACTTCACCGCCAATCCCAACGGTGAAGCCGAAATCATCAAGGTGACCCTGAAACCCAATCCCCGCGTACGCCGCATCATCTTCGAGGAGGATTTCAGCGCTATCAATATCAAGGGACGGCAGGCCATGGGCAACATCCTCACGAAACTCCCCGTACACAAAATATCCCTGAAACAGCGCGGCGGCTCCACACTGGGCGGACGGAAAGTGTGGTTCGACCGCGACGTGCTGCGCCTCAACTACGATGGCCGCGGAGAATACCTCGGAGAGTTCCAAAGCGAAGATACCATTCTCGTCGTACAGAACAGCGGAGAGTTCTATGTAACCAACTTCGACCTGAACAACCACTACGACGATGGCATACGCGTATTGGAAAAATACGACCCGAACAAGGTATGGACTGCCGTACTTTACGATGCCGACCAGCAGAACTACCCTTATATCAAGCGTTTCTGCTTCGAGGCAACCGCCCGTAAACAGAACTATCTGGGAGAAAACAAGAACAGCAGCCTTATTCTGCTGACAGACGAATACTACCCGCGTTTAGAAGTCATGTTTGGTGGTCACGACAGTTTCCGGGAACCGATGATAGTGGAAGCCGACGAATTCATCGCCGTGAAAGGCTTCAAGGCAAAAGGCAAGCGACTGACCACCTATACCGTAGAAACCATCAACGAACTGGAGCCTACCCGCCAACCGGAACCCTCGCAGGCAACCGAAGAACAGGAAGCGGATGAAGAACCGGAAATTCTGGACCCCGACCACGGTAAAAGCGAAGGGGACATACTGGACGAGATGACAGGACAGATGAAACTGTTTTGATGGAGGACCGGATATGTACGTATACAAGATAATAATTTTATGCGGCCTGCTCTTGGGAAGTGCCGGACTGAAAGCACAAGAAGCACGATGCGGCATCGACCGGGAGCTACGGGCTGACTCCACCAACCGCAACCGTATCATCACCCGTGCCACCATGTATGGTGTCGGCCTCACCAACGTGTTCGACACTTATCTTTCGCCTCAGGAGTACAAGGGAATCGATTTCCGTATCTCCCGCGAAAGCATGCGGATGACGCGGCTGACGGGAGGCAACGTCTCTCTGCAAACTTTCTTCCAGGCAGACTTGGGGTACACACACAACAAAGTAGACAACAACAATACATTCTCCGGACTGGCAAACTGGAACTACGGTCTGCACTACAACTTCCCCATCACAAGCAACTTCAAGCTGCTTGCCGGAGGAGTCGGCGACCTCAACGGCGGTTTTGTCTATAATCTGCGCAACGGCAACAACCCCGCCCAAGCACGTGCCTATATCAACCTTGCGGCATCGGGAATGGCTATTTGGAACTTGCGTATCAAGAACCGTCCCATCACATTACGCTATCAGATGAATCTTCCCTTGGCAGGCATCATGTTCATGCCCAACTATGGGCAGTCCTATTACGAGATATTTACGTTGGGACATTGGGACGGAGTAGTGAACTTCACCTCCCTGCACAACCAGCCCTCTCTGAGACAAATGCTGACCGCCGACTTTCCGGTGGGGCATGCCCGGATGCGTTTTGCCTACATCTGGGATGCACAGCAGTCCAATGTGAACGAAATAAAGACACATACTTACTCGCACGTATTCATGGTGGGGTTCGTAAAGGAACTCTATCTGTTTCCCAACAAGAGAAAGTAAAAAGTGACAAGATGATAAATGATAAGGATAATGTGCATGAAAAGAAGATATCTCTTAAGAATTTGGAGCATCCTGCTCACGTTGCTGCCCCTATCGAGCGGATGTATTCGTGAGGAAGAGTTCAGCAATACCCCACAAGGCAATTTCGAAGCCTTGTGGAAGATAATAGACGAACAGTATTGCTTCCTGGACTACAAGCAAATAGACTGGGATGCCATCCACGACAAGTACCAGCCGCTCATTACCCCGGGAATGAGCTACGACGGTCTATTTGAAATATTGGGCAACATGCTCGCCGAACTGAAAGACGGACATGTCAACCTGTACTCTTCTTCCAACACGGCACGCTACTGGGACTGGTATCTGGATTATCCTCGTAACTTCAACGAAAGTATCATTGAAAAGTACCTGGGAAGAAACTACCGCATTGCCGGAGGCGCCAAATACACCATCTTGGAGGACAACATAGGATATATCTATTACGGTGATTTCTCCAGCGGCATCGGAAACGGCAACCTGGATGAGATTCTGTTATACCTTTCCGCTTGCAACGGCCTGATTATCGACGTGCGCAACAATGGTGGCGGCAACCTGACAAACGCCACCCGAATGGCACAACGCTTCACGAATGAAAAAGTACTGACGGGATATATTCAGCACAAGACCGGCAAAGGCCATAGCGATTTTTCAGATCCGACTCCCATTTATGTGGAACCCTCCAACAGTATCCGCTGGCAAAAAAAAGTAATTGTCCTGACCAACCGTCATTCCTATAGCGCAACCAATGATTTTGTCAATTCCATGCACTGCTTTCCCAATGTCACCCTGGTTGGCGATAAAACCGGCGGCGGGTCGGGTCTGCCATTCTCTTCGGAACTGCCCAACGGATGGGGAGTGCGATTTTCTGCCAGTCCGCACCTCGATGCAAAAAAGCAGCATATCGAATTCGGCATCGACCCGGACAAGAAAGTGGATATGAGTAAAGAAGATGAGAACAATGGCTTGGACACCATCATTGAGGAGGCAAGAAAGCTACTGAAAGTAAACCCATAAAAGACTTTATTCTTCAAACTGTTTGCCAAAATGAAAATTTTTCCTACCTTTGCCACCGCTAAATGGAATTACCCCGCGGGTGTGGCGTAATTGGCAGCCGCGCCAGACTTAGGATCTGGTGCCGTGAGGCGTGTAGGTTCGAGTCCTATCACCCGCACAAGTTTACTTTAGAGGATTTTTCTTCGGGAAAATCCTCTTTTTTATTTTCATAACTACTTGAAGCTCTCGCTATTACAGCGAGAGCTTCAAGTAGTTAAACAACACCTCAGGATTAAGAAGTTTTGGGGTACATCAGAAAACGCTGTACGCATACAAATCCATTGTGCGATAATCACTTACTGCTTAGTAGCAATAATCCAACGCGATATGAAATTAGAACGCAGCGTCTATGAAGTTCTCTAAATTCTCGGAATCTCTCTGACTGACAAAACACATCTCAGCAACTTGTTCGACAAATCGAATTTCAGAAATGTCAAAAACCGATATGATTCAAGTGAACCGAATTTATTCAATTTTTAACCTTGTCCATTTTTAGTGGACAGTAGTAAAAACCACGAGTTTCGTTGAAACAGGTATCGTTTTGCTCTGAGGGAATATAACTCACAAACACCTAGTTCAATCCGAAAAGACCTTTCAAGCGAACAACCCTATTGCTTGCGACCGCTTCAATAGGCGTAAAAAGAATTCCCCTTCCGGAATTCGCACTTCTTTCTTCTTTATGAAGGAAGGGTGATGCCGGAAGGGGAATTTTTCTTTTATGTCCGAAACAGAGGGCGTACCTGCAATTTACTCTCCGCCGCCCGAATTGCCGCCGCCACCTTTCACATCGTCATTGCTGATGGAACGGGCAGCTTTTTTCACACTGGCCTTCAACTCACCGAGGCGGTAGCTGACACTCATGCCGAACGAGCGGTTGGCATAACGGCTTTTACTGGCAGAATAGAAGTTTTCGCCAAAAGTCGTATTGTCGAAAGTCCTATACTTGGAGAAGAGATTCGAACCGTATACGCTGACTGTCAGACGGTCTTTCAGGAACGAACGATTCACGTTCAAACTGTAGTAAGAATAGCCGCTTCCTTTGCCCTGCAAAGAAATGTAAGGCGTGCTTCCGCCACCATTCAGACTCGCACGCAATTTCCACGGGAAAGTGTGCTGGATTCCTCCGTATATGGAGCCCTGCCAACCGTAATTATGCAATTCCTGTGCCGGACTCTTTATATCTGAATAATTTCCTCGTCCGTTGATATAAATACGCGTCTTCGGAGATGCATTCCAATTGAAGTAAAGACTCATATTCGTATTACGGCTCTTGCCTATATTGGCATAAGTGCTATAAAGAGCACCCTCAGGAGCAAAGTGGTCGCCGAAAGACTCACCCTCCGGACCTATCAGACGGCTCACACGTTCGATTCCATTGTTGTTGAACGAATGGCGCAAGGCCACGTTGATGTTGAACTTGGAAGAGAAACTGCTGTAGCTCAGGTTGAACGCATGGCTCTTCTCGCTCTCCAGTTCAGAGTTACCTTGGCTGATGAACATCGGATTGCGGTCATCGAAGTAAGGATTCAGATACCAGATTCCGGGACGGTAGATACGCATGTCATAACCTCCGCGCAGCGTCTGCGTGGGTCCCAGCTTGATGCCCAAAGAAACAGAAGGCACCACATCGTTGAAATTCACCTTGAAATCCTCTCCCGCCCCTACAAGATATCGTACATCCTGTGCCGTATGCTCATAGCGCACACCGGGCTTGAAAGTGAAATCTTTGTAGCGCAGCGTATACCCGAAGTAAGCTGCCAAGATGTCGTTCAGATGCTTGTAGTGGCTGCTACGGCCCTCGTTGTACTGATACTCTCCGTTGCCATCCTCACTCTTGTCTTCCGAAAAGTCGTTCTCGCTGACATTGTTGCGGATGATATATTTCACGCCCGCTTCCACGGTATGCAGTTTGCCGATAGGAGTCGTATAGTCTGCCTGAAAGGTATGTTCCGTCGTATTGGTTTTGCCGAATGTGTGCGAATTGTAGAGTTGGAAAACCTCAGGCACCTGATAACGGTCCAAGTATCGGTTGTAATAATCACTCTTGTCGGGCTGTGTGTTGATTTTATAGGAAAGCGTGAACATACGGTTCTTGTTCTTCTTGGAAATGCGTTGGTAGTCCACATTTCCACGGATGGAATACCACGATCCGTCACCTTCTGAGAGTGTGCGGTAGCTGTATGCCTTCTCGTCACGCGCCTCGTTCCACATTATGGTATTGCCGTTGGACTCACTGTCGTTGCCTCCCCCATACATGCCTACAGACATGGTGAGAAGCCGCAAAGTATCTATCTCATAACTGGCTTCCAGATTGCCATGCTGAAACTGTCCACTGTTATCCGAGGAGTTGGCAGATTCCAGATACTTCTGTTCGATAGACTGATAATCTTCACGATAGTTCTCCGAATAGCTGGTAGGCTGGCTATTGTAGCTATAGTTGTAGTTGCCCGTCAATGTCAGCTTGCCCTGCTTGATGGTGGCATAGGCGCCGCCACCCATTCCCATATTGCTGGCCCGTGCACTGAAAGTAGCGGTATATCCCTCGAAGCCACTGCCCACGGTCACGATGTTGAGGATGCCTCCCACTCCTTCGGCATCGTATTTTGCTCCCGGAGAAGTAATCACTTCTATATATTTGATTGTATTGGCAGGCATACTTTTAAGCACCTCTTTGGGATTGTTGCTCATCATGTTGTTGGGTTTTCCGTTGACGTGTACCTTGAAGCTGCTACTGCCATTTACTTGAATGTTGTCTTCGCCATCCACCGTCACAAGAGGCACTTTGCGAAGCATCTCTATCACGGAGTTCGTCTTGGAGTCGGGATCATCTTCAATGTTATACTCTATCTTGTCCACATCTACTTTCACCAAAGGCTTTTGGGCCACCACTTCCACCTGTCCCAATTCATTGGAGGCATCCACGACATAGAGCGTGCCGAAGTCCACCACTTTCTCTCCTGCCTTCACAGAGAAGTTCTTCACGATAGGAGTACGTCCCACGGAAGTGATGGTTATCACAAAGTTGCCAGTACCGGATACTTTTTCCTGAAACCGACCTTTCATGTCTGTTACCAGCATTTTCAAGGCTCGTGCAGGAGCCTCTTTCTTCACGATTTTAATGGTAGCATAAGGTTCACCTTCCTGAGTAAGCGAGTCGAGCAAAATACCTTTAACCTGGAAAGAAGTATTTGCTGTGTTTTGTGCCAGAGCCAGCCCGGATATCATCAACAGGTATAGCAGCACAGTCCATTTAATTCTCATTACATTTTTTGTTTTAGTGACTATTCTTGTTTATTATCTTGATATTAGACGTTTCTAATTCCGATTTTGTCACAATAGGTTTGGCAAAAATAACCTCTTTCCATACATTTACGAGATTCTCGGAGTTAAAAAAGCAAAAAGACAGCAATTTAGAGAAAATAGAAAAACAGCAACAGAGAGATGTTTGCGGCAATAACACAGCCGATTCCCCTCAATATCCACGGGCGCAAAGGGCTTTTCCCACCGGCAAAGAACAATGCGTAGCACATGTTTACCGCTATATTGCTGACAATAGCCTGCATGGTGCAAGCCGTAATCACCGGCACTGCCACGCTGCCCGTTCCTTGAAGCAGGTTCAGGATGAAAGGAGTGATGTCGCTGAAGCCCGAAACGAAGGAGAGCAGGTTCAGTCCGCCCGTGCCGGCATACACCAACGTATAGTGGGTCAGGATAGTGAACACCACAAACAGTATGGCAAAAATCAGCGCCACCTTAAACTCCAACGGGTTACTGCCCTCCTCTTCTTCCTCAGCCTGCGTGCCGTCGTCCGTCCGTTTCCGCTTGGAATGCAGATAGCATGCCACGGTGGCCGTCACCAGCGACATAATCAGCAGATAGGGATAGACAGCCAGCAACGTGTCCCAACTGAAAATGCCTATCAATATCAGGAAACGTAGGAACATCATGCTGACCGCCAGCAACATAGCTGCCACATATTCGGGAGCATCCTGCGCAGAGGCCTTGCGGCTCTTTCGCGCCAATACGGAAATAGTGGCCGTACTGCTGTACAAGCCTCCCACAATGCCCGAAACCAGAATACCCGATTCACGGAAGACGTAGCGCTTCAACAAATAGGAAAGATAGGAAATGCCCGACACGACCACCGTGGCCAGCCAAATGCTGTAGGGCGTCAGGTTGATGCCGGGAATGAGATTCTTGTCGGGCAGCATCGGAAGGATAATGCCGCTGATGGCAAGGAACTTGGCAAGCGTTGTCATCTCATCGTTCTTCATGCGCTGGGCCAGTTCCGTGAAGGTGTGCTTCAGCTCGGTGAAGAGCAGGACGGTCACTATGACCATGACGTAGAACCACGACGGCTGCGTGGCCACAATGGGGGCTATGCAATAGGTGATGAGCGCAATAATGATGGTAGTTACTCCGAACACATGGTACTGTGACTGCTTCACGTAATAATTCAGCCCGAGCAACAGTCCCAGCACGGCTCCCCCTCCCATGAACAGACGATAATCCGCAGGGTCGAGTATATAGAGCAAATAGCCCAGAATGCCTATGAAGGTGAAGGTACGGTCGGTGCCGAAAAGCGTAGTCTCCCCTTCGCGCTTCAAGCTGATTTTCCGCTGTGAAAGCCCGATGAGTAAAGAGAATACGGTGACCAGAAGGAAAGTAACCAATTCTCTCGGCAGGTAGTCGTAAAGTTTCTCCATGACGATTAAACAAGCACGACGTACAATTGGTTTGCTACCATGTGGTGAAAGGGTGCTTCATCAGTTGCGAGTTATAGTAACGGGCGTCTCCCGTCACCTCCCTTCCGACGAAAGCGGGTTTCACGAAAGGCTCGTCCTCCGAGGAGAGTTCCACCTCGGCCACGGTCAGCCCCTCGTTCTCGCCATAGAACTCGTCCACCTCAAAAGTATGCTGTCCGCTACGAACCAGGTAGCGGGTCTTGTCGATGATGCCCGGTTCGCACAGTTTCAGCAGTTCCCGCGCTTCGTCCAATGGGATTTCCTTTTCCCACTCGTAGCGGCTGGTTCCCGATTCGTTGGACGCACCCTTGATGGTGAGGAATCCCCGTCCGTCACGGATGCGCACCCGCACCGTCCGTCCACGCGCACTACTGATGTATCCCTGCACGATGCGGCTCTGTGCATAGGCTTGCGACTTGTATTCTCCCGTTACGAGGAATTTCCGTTCTATCTCCTGCGGCATGTTGTTTCCGATGGTTTTATCAGCCCCAGTAAGAATAGGCCACAAACATGGCGATGACCAGCACAATGGCTATCACTCCCATCGTCAGCATCACTTCCTTGGCCTGCTGCTCTTCCTTCTGGCTGTGCATTGCTTTCTTTTTACTTTTTCCCATGGCGTGTTTTTTAGTTTAAAGTTCAACGATGAACAAAGTAAAGGCAAATTCGGGAAGAATGCAAATGAAAGGGGAAGAATTTTCCGCAATTCTGCACGGCTTTTTCATTCAGAGGAGTTATCGGGAGTTGGAAGGAGTTATCGCCCTTCGGGCTTAGGAGTTAGAAGCCGGTACTCCGGCTGATGGGCTATACTATCGGCCTTTAACTCCCCGCTATGAATAATGCAGGTGTGAAAGCAGGCAAGCGTCCGGGAAAAAGTTTTCGTTTTGTGGAACGCCTTGCCCCGAAAAGCCCCGTCGGAGAAAAAAAATTGCCGTATCTTTGCAATGTCGTTAAGCTTAATACACAGAACACGAAATTATTCAAATCAAACACATTTAGAATTATGCCAGTACTTTACAAAACTATTCAATCCACGAAAGAGAACAAGGACGGAGCCAAGCTCTTCCATCCGCGCGTTGTACACACCGCCATATAAGAACAAACTTACAGCTAAATCCTGTTTCCATTTACACAAAATTTTGGACAGTGTCATAATTTTGGATTGGGGACTATAATAATGACTTTATTACTTATATGTATATCATGTCTCCTACTATCAAAGTCTTATAAAATAAGAACTGTATCATATTTGATATTATCTATATATTCCATTTTTTCATATTGGGCATGTCTGTTTTATGCTTGTTTACTATAAATATAGAACACCAAGTTTGGTATTATATCTCTATTATTATGATGACGGGAGTAAACGTTTTGATTTCTTTTAGGGGTTTGGGGATTAGTTAGAAGAAATGCCTTCCTTTGCCGTAAAAGGGATT
Organism: Bacteroides sp. L10-4; assembly: GCF_013373675.1. Lineage (NCBI taxonomy): Bacteria > Pseudomonadati > Bacteroidota > Bacteroidia > Bacteroidales > Bacteroidaceae > Bacteroides > Bacteroides sp. L10-4. The sequence goes on along the minus strand of NZ_JABXJH010000004.1, from coordinate 90,226 downwards.
TTGTTCCTATTGTTAACAGATTTGTTCTCTGTTGTAGCGGATGTTCTTCATCCGCTGCTTCCGAACATCAGAACCTCCGGATTCAATAACTGACTGATTAAAGTGTTTCCCATCTTTATTAAGAATGGGGAACTTTAATCAGTCAGTTTATCGGAAATACTCAGTGTAATAGCATTCAGGAGGGGAACATGCTATTCTCCGCTTCCCGCGAATTCCATCAGGTAAGCTTTGATGAAGCCGTCTATCTTTCCGTCCATCACACCGTTCACGTCGCTGGTCTGGAAATTGGTGCGGTGGTCTTTCACGCGGCGGTCGTCGAAGACGTAGCTACGAATCTGGCTACCCCATTCGATTTTCTTCTTGCCGGCTTCCACCTTGGCCTGCTCGGCCATGCGGTGCTGGAGTTCCTTATCGTAGAGCATGGAACGGAGAAGGCGGAGAGCATTCTCGCGGTTCTTAGGCTGGTCGCGTGTTTCGGTATTTTCAATCAGGATTTCTTCTTCCTCACCCGTATAGGGGTCTTTGTACTGATAGCGCAGACGGACACCGGATTCTACCTTGTTGACGTTCTGTCCACCGGCGCCACCGCTTCGGAAGGTATCCCATGACATGCGAGCAGGTTCGATATTCACCTCGATGGTATCATCTACCAAAGGAGTGACAAACACGGATGCAAAAGAAGTCATACGCTTACCCTGGGCATTGTAGGGCGAAACACGCACCAGGCGGTGCACACCGTTCTCACCTTTCAGATAACCATAGGCATAATCACCGGAAATCTCGATGGTACAAGTCTTGATACCTGCCTCGTCTCCTTCCTGAAGGTTGGCAATGGTAGCCTTGTAGCCGTGAGTCTCGGCATAGTGCAGGTACATACGCATCAGCATGCTTGCCCAGTCCTGGCTTTCCGTACCACCGGCACCGGAGTTGATTTTCAGCACACAGTCCATTTGGTCGGCTTCCTCGCGAAGCATGTTCTTGAGCTCGAGGGCTTCGACGGCAGCGATTGCCTTAGCATAGGCATCATCCACTTCCTCCTCAGTCACCAGTTCGTCCTTGTAAAAGTCGAAGGCCAACTGCACTTCATCGGCCAAAGTCTTCACCTCATTGTAGCCGGAAATCCATTGTTGCAGGCCTTTCACCTTCTTCATCTGAGCCTCGGCAGCCTTCTGATTGTCCCAAAAACCGGGAGCTTGGGTGCGAAGCTGCTCTTCTTCCACTTGTATCTTCTTTCCTTCAATGTCCAGATAGCGGTTCAACGCTTCGGTACGTTCTTTGATATCTTTCAGTTGTTCTGCGGTAATCATGAGTCTATTTACGATTTGACAATTTACGATTTGACGATTGAAGTTGGTATTATCAATCCGACTTCGGACGGCAAAGGTATGAAAAAAACGCATAATTTCGCAGCTATCAGTTCAATAAGTCGTGGTATAGAAGATGAATCCGTGCCCAGACCATTCAAAAGACAAGGTACCGAAAAAGCTTTCATTTCTTAGAAAAATCCTTGTCTACCATTGTCACATCCCATCCAGAAACGACATCGCCGTAAAGATAGTTGCCGTACTTTCATCGGTGGAGGAACCGAACGATACACCGTCTATCACATACAACGGCTGGCCACTTCCGCTTACAGAACAGTTACCACGGATAATCTCTGAAGAACCACCCAAACCGGATGAACTCTTATTGATCTGCACACCTGCCATCTTACAGGCCAACGCGTTCATCATGTTGAGGTCTTTCACGCGTGCCAATTCGTCACCGTTCACCACTTGAGTAGAGCAAGTCAGTGATTTTTCTTTCTTTGCAATACCCAATGCCATTACCACCACTTCATCCAGCAGCTTGGCATCATTCTTTAATATGACTCTTATCGTTCCCTGAGTGATGGGAACTTCTTGTGTTATCATACCTACGAAAGACACTTGCAGTGTCGTGGCACCTGCGGGCGCATCTGTAACAGTGAATTTGCCGTCTAAATCTGTTACGCCTCCGGTAGTGCTTCCTTTTACCAATACGGAAGTTCCGATAATCGGTTCATTGCCTTCAGCTGAAATAACGATACCGGTAATGGGGGAGGAGAGAATTTTGGGCTGCTGGCAGAACCGGTGCTTTATTGCATGGTTTTAAGCAGATTACGGCATCCCCCTTCTCTCCCTCGCCTAAGAGTGAGACTTTCATTATCTACAAGAGAACTCCTCCCCGGCAACGCGACAAAAGATGATTAGTTTCTTGCGTGCAGGGAGGGGAGTTTCTTTCTGTTCAGAAGAAGGAGATAAAAAACAGACCGTCCGGCCTGGAATGAAAAAGCTTCATCCCAGGTCGGACGGTTATAAACAAAAAAACAAAGTTCTATTCTTCGTACATCCTATCAATCAGTCCTTTGTAGTTCTTTGCCACAACAGAACGTTTCAGCTTCAGCGTGTTCGTCAGCTCACCGCGTTCCATACTGAATGGTTCGGGCAGAAGCGTGAAACGCTTCACTTGCTCATAATGGGCAAATTGCTGCTGCAAGGTATCGATACGGGCACGGAACAACGCCTGTATCTTGGGATGTTGCAACAACTCATCCATATTGCCGTATGCAATGCCTTTCTCTTTGGCATAATCCTCCACAAAGCCATAAACGGGAACTATCAAAGCTGAAACAAACTTACGCTCATCGGCAATGACAGCAATCTGATCGATGTAGCGGTCTATGGCCAGCTTCGTTTCCAATGCCTGCGGCGAAATGTATTTTCCGTTGGAGGTCTTGAACAAGTCCTTGATGCGTTCCGTCAGATACAGTTGTCCGTCCTTCAGATAACCGGCATCACCCGTGTGAAACCATCCGTCACCGTCAATGGCAGCAGCCGTTGCCTCCGGTTTCTTGTAGTAGCCGGTAGTGATGGTCTTACCACGAAGAAGTATCTCGTTGTTCTCGCCGATCTTCACCTCCACATCGGGCATTACCGTACCTACGGAACCAATCTCATACCCTTCGTTGAGGAAGCAGGATACGGTAGCCATAGACTCCGTCAGGCCATAACCTACCACCATGTTGATGCCTACCGAATGTACGAACTCGCAGATTTCATCGGGCACGGCAGCACCGGCTGTAGGGAAGAAGTTTCCGTTCTCGATGCCTATCGTCCTCTTCAGCAGGGCATAAATGGTCTTTTCGTAGAACTTATACTTCAAATGGAGCATCATGGGCGGTTTTTTGCCTAAACGCAAATAGTCTATGTTGTGCGCCTTGCCCACCTTGATGGCATCCAGCATCATAGCCTTACGCAAGCCGGTTTCCTGGGCAATCTTCTCCTGCACGCCGGCATAGACCTTCTCCCAGAAACGGGGCACACTGCACATCAGCGTGGGGCGTATCTCTTTAATAGTAGTCTGGATATCCTGCGGACGTAGATTGACACAGACCTGCACACCCCGGTGGATGCAGAGGTAGGTCCATGCTTTCTCGAACACATGCGTCAACGGGAGGAAGTTCATGGAAACATCCCGGTCTGTCATGAAAGGCAGGCGGATATCATGGATGCGGAAAGCTTCCCGATAATTGAAATGATGGAGCATGACACCTTTCGGTTCACCGGTAGTGCCGGAAGTATAAAGGATATTGGCGAGGTCGTCGTCCGAAGCGGCTGAGGTACGTTGCCCTACAACGGCATCGTGCGGCAATCCTTCACCCATTGCCATAAATTCATCGAAATAGACGGAAGTCATGTCGCGCGGGTCTTTCACCACAGCACGGTCGAAGATAATGAGCTGCTGCAGGGAGTGGCAGAAGCCGAACACACTGAAAGCGGCATCATACTGAAACTGCTCGCCCACAAACAGATAGCGTATCTGTGCATCGTTGATAATATATTGTGCCTGTGCCGGTGAACTGGTGGCATACAAAGGTATGGTCACCGCCCGGTTGGCAAATGCACCGAAATCGGTAAAGAGACATTCGGGTTTATTCTGCGAGAAGATACCTATGTTCTCTTGTGGCTCTATTCCCAAAGCTACCATGGCATTGGCAGTCTGGCGTACAGTCAGCGAGAACTCCTTCCATGAGACGGGTATCCATTGCGCAGTTTCATAGTCCCTATATTTCAGGGCTATTTTGTCTCCATACTTCTCTGCCTGGCGATGCACCAGAACAGACAAATGATGATAAGTCATAACTTTTGATATTGATAAATACGGCACAAAGGTAGTGGTTTCATTTGAAACTAATTCGATATTAACGGGTAATTATTCAATATGGGTGCTCCTTTCCGTTTTTTATTCGTAAGTTTGCAGCTGGATTATTTATTTACTGAATATGATTTACGATATACCGACTTTAACTTCCGAAGCAACCGGATTGCTCAAATCACTGATAGCCATTCCTTCCCTGAGCCGCGACGAGGAGAAAGCGGCGGATTATCTGCAAGACTATATCGAGATGCAAGGCATGGCAACAGGACGTAAAGGCAACAATGTGTGGTGCCTCAGCCCGATGTTTGACCTAAAGAAACCGACCTTGCTGCTGAATTCGCATATCGACACCGTAAAACCCGTCAACGGGTGGCGGAAAGCCCCCTTTACCCCCACGCTGGAAAGTAACGGAAAGCTCTATGGGCTGGGCAGCAATGATGCCGGAGCAAGTGTTGTCAGCCTGCTGCAAGTGTTCCTCACGCTGTGCCGCACCACCCAGGCCTACAATCTGATATATCTTGCCTCGTGCGAGGAAGAAGTTTCGGGCAAAGGTGGAATAGAGTGCGTGCTACCGGAACTGCCCCCCATACAGTTTGCCATTGTAGGCGAGCCGACGGAGATGCAACCTGCCATTGCAGAAAAAGGCTTGATGGTGCTGGATGTAACTGCTACCGGAAAATCGGGACATGCTGCCCGAAACGAAGGGGACAATGCCATATATAAGGTATTGGACGATATTGCCTGGTTTCGTGATTACCATTTCCCCAAAGAATCTTCCCTGCTGGGTCCCGTGAAAATGAGTGTAACTATGGTAAATGCCGGCACACAGCATAACGTCATTCCCGACCGTTGTACTTTTGTCGTAGACATCCGCAGCAACGAGTGTTATACTAATCAAGAGCTATTTGATGAAATACGGAAACACATCACGTGTGAAGCCAAAGCCCGCTCCTTCCGGTTAAGCTCCTCGCACGTAGCCCCGGAGCATCCGGTAGTGCAAAAAGCTATTGCCATGGGGTGTACTCCCTTCGGATCACCCACCTTGTCCGACCAGGCACTGATGCCCTTCCCTTCTCTGAAGATGGGACCGGGAAAAAGCGCCCGTTCACACACTGCCGACGAATTCATCTTTATCAAAGAGATTGAAGAAGCGATAGAGATGTATCTGAAGCTATTGGAAGGGACAAAAATATAAGAGGAAAGGGGTGAGCATTGTCACTTTTTATCCACACTGGGTCTCCATTTATAAACCATTGTTATCAAGCATACTGCAACAGAGGTATCTCAGTATACAATTGAGACTATCATCTGTTCAGCCACGGCTCCGGATTCAGTTTCTCCTTCTCTTTCCTCAATTGGAAGTGCAGCACCGTACGGCCATTGTCGGCCCCATCCGAGAAGATTTGTCCGAGAATCTGTTTGGTAGTCACATCATCACCCTGCTTCACTGAAGCCGATGACAAATTGCAATAAACAGATATATAATCTCCATGGCGGATAAGAACATTGAACAGCCCGTTCAGTTTAAAGACTGCTGCCACCTTGCCGTCGAAGATGGCGCGGGCTTGGGCACCCGGCTTTCCTTGTATATCGATGCCCTTATTGTCCAGCTTGACATTGCGCAAACCTTCCACAGAATACTGGCCGTAATGGCTGGTGATGATATACGCTCCGGTGATGGGCATCGGCAACTTACCGCGATTATTAGTAAAGTTCCCGGACAATTCACGGTCTGCCTTACTCATGGAGTAGGTTTCCAAAGGCTGTGCCTTCGACTTTGCGGGCGTAGAGGCAGTTGCTGGTTTTTCAGTTTTCTCACCAACCTTTTTACGTGCGGCAGCCTCACGGCGCGCTTCTTCTGCCGCACGCTTACGCGCTTTCTCTATCTCTTCCGCTATCAGGCGGTCAATACGTGCATTGAGCTGATTGGCTTCGCGGCGTTGCTTGTTCAGTTCGTTCTGCAATCCCCGCTGTTTCTTTTTCAGGTTGGCTACCAGCAACTTCTGTTCCTTCTCCTGTGCTTCCAGCTTGACTTTTTCCTCTTCACGTTCTTTCAGCAATCCCTCCTTGACAGCCTTCACCTGCTGAAGTTCAGTCTTCTTGCGGTTCACCTGTTCCTGCTTTTTCAACACCTCCTCGCCTTGCAGGCGTTGATAAGTAGCATATTCGCGTACGTAGCGCATGCGGCGGTAGGTCTGCGCCAGGCTCTTGGCAGAGAAGATGAACATGAGCTTCTCTTCAATGGAACGGTTCTTATACAAATATTGAACGGACGATTCATACCTCTGCTTCTTATCCTTCAAATCACGTTGCAAACGGGTCAGTTGGCGCTCCAATGAAGACAACTCGCGCTCTATGGACTCCACATCATTATTGATAGTCAGAATATAACGTTTACGTTCTTCTATCTGTCCGGTTAGTGCAGCAAGGCCTTTCAACTGGCTTCCCACATCCTTTTGGGTGGTTATCAACAGGGTCTCCGACTCCGCTATCTGTTGCTGCAAGGCACCACGCTTGCTTTCCAGTTCCTTAATCAGCTTGTTGGACTGGGCAAGGAGCGGAGAAACCGGCAAAAGGAGGAGAAAGAAGAACAGGAGAAGCTTCATAAGTTATGAGGGATTATCCAACAACTGTCAATTATCAACTAATCAAAGGTCTATCAGCATTTCCAGCAGTTCCTCCAGCTCCACCTCTTTATATTTCTGTGAGAGCTGGGTAGGAGTCAGTACAAAAGGCTTATCCGAGAAGTTGGAAAGTTCAATCTTTCCCTTTTCCAGAGAGGGTATACCGAGTTCCTTGCCGGTAAGCACCTTCTTGCCATTGGGCTTGGAAGCGGCATAAAGCAGTTTTTCCAGATGGGCAAAATCTGCCTTCTTGGGCAGTACATTCTTCAGTTCCTTACGTGTTGCACGGACATAACGCTTTCCCATACGATCGACCAGCAGAATCTCATCCGGGGTGACTTCCATACGTGCCACCTCCGTACGAAGTATCGGCATCAAGAAGGAGATCTGCATGCATTCTTTCTTCTTCAGCTTCATCGTACCGTTCACGGTAAGAGTGGCATCTTTATGAGGTACCGTCAGCTGCACTTTGGAGGAAAGGCAGGCCGACTCTCCGGACAGAGCACCCGAGTGGCTCGAAGTCTTGCAACCGGCAAGCCCCACAGCCAGCAACATCAGCAAAGACAAAAGGCGGCATGCCCTTGCTGCATCATTATTGTTCAGTAGGTTTAGTTTCATCTGATATATATTTCTTTTTTTGTATTTTCTGTTTCAACGTATCAGAGCGATTGCCCTTATCCCAGGCTTGCTTCCAATACTTCAAGGCACCTTCGGCATCGCCCGTCATGTAATAAATGTCTCCGCAATGCTCCAAGACCACGTCGCTGCTATCCTTGTCGTTCTTTATCGCCTCGTCTATGTAGAGACGCGCCTCGGCGTAATTGCCTTTGACAAACAATATCCATGCGTATGTATCGAGATAGGTGGAATTGGCAGGTTCGGCTTTCACTGTCTTGTAGCTCATCTCTTCCGCCTTGTCCAAGTCGCGGCGTTCTACGGAAAGGTAATATGCGTAATTGTTCAAGGCACCGATGTTCGAGGGATTGTACACCAAAGCGGAATCATAAGCCGCATACGCTTCTGCATGCAGGTTCTTGCTGTGACAGGCATCACCGATAATGGCATAGAAATCTGATACGACCTCTTTCCTGCTGTCGTCCTTGACGTGCGACAAGGCCTTCTGGCAGACAGCAAGGGCATCATCCGTCCGTTCCGCCTGGTTATAGGCAATGGCCAGATAGAAATAAAACTCCAGCATATCGGGATTGGATTCGACACCGGCTTCGCACAAGTTCATTATTTCCTTGTAGTCTTCCTGACGCACAGCCTCACCCAGCAGAGTCATACGCGCTGCCGTATTGGTAGGGTCTATGGCAAGTACCTGGCGCAAAACCGGCCAGGCCTCCTTGTTCATTCCCTTGGAAAGAAGATATTGGGCATACAGCAGGGGCAATTGTGCTTCATCGGGGTCTTGCTCCATGATGCGGTCGAAAAGGGTAATGACACGGGTGCTGTCCTTGCCGGCCTGCTCATTCTGCACGATGAACTGCCGCATCACGTTCAGTTTGGTGTCCGACGCCACTTTCTTGTTCAGCAACAGCGTGTCCAGTTGCTGTTCATGCAGCTCCTTCTGCCCGGTTTCTTCGTAATAAGAAGCCAATGAGTACATGGCCATTGCATTGTCCGGCTCTTCTGCCAGCACCTTCTTGTAAATCTCATAAGCTTCCTGCTTTTTCCCGTTCTGCATATAGACATCCCCCAGCACCACTTGATAGCGCCTGTCGTTGGGATACTCTTCTACCAGACTTTCTATTTCACGGAAGGCGCTCTTGTCGTCCTTCTTTTGCAGATAAATGCGGAACTTCTCCATGCTGAGCTGTTCATTCTTACCCATCCGCTCTTCGAGCTTGTTCAGTATGCCGATAACTTTGTCATACTCCTCCTGCCGGTTATAAATCTCGAGCAGGTTGTACAGCGGCTCCATCTTGTCCGAAAAACGTACCGCCATATCCTCCAGCAAGGTAGCGGCTTTCTCCGTTTCGTTTTGCTGCATATACAGATTGGCCAGTCCCTGGGCATACCAGTAATTGTCGGGAGCATTCTCCACCGCCTTTTCCAACGCGGCCAGCCCCAACGGCACCTGCTTGAGAAACATGTAGTATTGGGCCATCTCATACAAGGCCGATGAAGCGTTCGGATTTATTGCCAGGCAATGCTGCAGGATGTCGAAAGCCGCGTCATAGTCTTTCTGTACTTTCAGGCGGGCTGCTTCGAGAAAGAAGTAGTCGTAACGGCGCTGCTGTTCAGGGGTGAGTTGCGACGGAAGCTGTTCCGGTTTCCTGCCCGCCTTCTTCTTTTCCTTCTTGGCAGCGGCATGGGATGCGACAACGGGAGCCACCCCGGCCGTCATACCGCCAACGATTCCCCCAATCAATGCCCCGCAAGAGGTGAGCCAGGGAAAGGCCGCCAATAGGAGCATGAATATTTTCAGTCTGATTTTCATCTATTTAGCTACAAATTCTTAACTTAAAAATCCCGTTTGACAAGCACTTGTGTCTGACGTGACAGATACAAGCCTTTGTTGCGACAGACACCCGTGTCTGAGCCGACAAGCACAAGTGTCTGTCAAACGAGACAATATCCATTCATTTTTTACCTGTGTGTCCGAAGCCTCCGGCACCACGTTCCGTTTCATCCAGCACTTCCACTTCCTGCCAGACTGCCTGCTCATGACGCGCTATCACCATCTGGGCAATTCTTTCCCCATCTTCAATAACAAAGGTTTCCGCGGAAAGGTTGACGAGAATCACACAGACTTCTCCCCGGTAATCGGCATCGATTGTTCCGGGAGAGTTCAGCACGGTAATCCCTTTCTTGATGGCCAGTCCGCTGCGCGGACGCACCTGCGCCTCATATCCTTCCGGAAGAGCGATGTAAAGGCCCGTAGGCACCAGGCAGCGCTGCATTGGAGCCAGCGAGATAGGTTCATTAAGGTTTGCACGGATATCCATTCCCGCAGACAACTCAGTGGCATAAGCCGGAAGCGGATGCTTTGATTTATTGATGATTTGTACGTTCAGCATGATCTCATTTACGATTTGACGATTTACAATTGGAGCTACTTCTATTCTTACGGTTCGAGTAATTCAAGTTTCGCGATTCATTTGTGTTTCACTACGGTTCTTTCATTCAAAGAAGTTAGGGAGCTAACAGAAGCAACTCAATTGAGTTACCCCCTAATGACTCCTTTAAATGAAAGAGCCGTGGCATTTCACTACAAACTTGGGCGAAAATACGACTTTTTACACAAAATAGTGATACATTTGCAGTTAAATAATAGTAACTTCAATCGTAAACATCAAATCGTCAAATAGTAAATAGCCTCATGATGAATTGGAATACGCTCATATCTGCCAAACGTTTCGGACTGGAAGAGTTCCATCAGGAACGTCGTGAAAACCGCTCGGAGTTCCAACGGGACTATGACCGCCTCGTCTTCTCCGCACCCTTCCGGCGTCTGCAAAACAAGACCCAGGTATTCCCTCTTCCCGGTAGCGTATTTGTCCACAACCGGCTGACGCACAGCCTCGAGGTATCATGCGTAGGCCGTTCGCTGGGCAACGATGTATCGAAAGCCCTCATTGCCCGCCACCCGGAGTTGCAAGGCAGCTACCTCACCGAAATAGGCTCCATCGTTTCCGCCGCCTGTCTGGCACACGACTTGGGAAATCCCCCTTTCGGACATTCGGGAGAACGTGCCATCTCCACCTTTTTCTCCGAAGGAAAAGGAATGCCCCTGAAAGAACAACTGACACCCGCGCAATGGGAAGACCTTACCCATTTTGAAGGGAATGCAAACGCTTTCCGCCTGCTCACCCACCAGTTCGAGGGAAGGCGGAAAGGAGGGTTCGTACTTACCTACTCCACCCTGGCAAGCATCGTGAAATATCCCTTTTCATCAAGTCTTGCAGGCAAAAAGTCCAAATTCGGCTTCTTCATCACAGAGGAAGAAAGTTTTCGCCGCATAGCAGAAGAACTGGGCATAAAGAAACTGAACGACAGCCCGCTGAAATATGCCCGCCACCCGTTAGTCTATCTTGTAGAGGCCGCCGACGACATCTGCTACCAGATGATGGACATCGAGGATGCCCACAAGCTGAAAATCCTGACCACGCAGGAAACCAAAGAACTGCTTCTCTCCTACTTCTCGGAAGAACGCCAGGCGCACCGGCTGAAAACGATGGAGATAGTGAGCGATACCAATGAACAGATAGCCTATCTGCGTTCCAGCGTCATCGGGCTGCTTATCGGGGAGTGCGTGCAAGCCTTTATCGACAATGAAGAAAAGATTCTGGAAGGAGAATTTGAAGGAAGCCTCATCAACCATATATCCGAAGTGCCCGCCAATGCCTACAAGCATTGTGCAGACATCTCGATGAAGAGGATTTACCGCTCACGCGACGTACTGGACATCGAGCTTGCAGGTTTCCGCATCATCAGCACCCTGCTCGAGCTGATGATAGATGCCGTATGTTCTCCGGAAAAGGCCTATTCGCAACTGCTCATCAACCGCGTATCGGGCCAGTACAATATAAAAGCGCCTGTACTCTACGAAAGAATACAGGCGGTATTGGATTACATCTCCGGAATGACGGATGTATTTGCACTCGACCTTTACAGAAAAATAAACGGGAATAGCTTGCCAGCGGTGTAGGAGACTACACCCGACAAGCTAAAACTTTTTATAATGTTCAAATTCATCCATATATAATCGTTCCAAAGACTTATTGCCAACCGGGCTACCAACAAGCAGAACTTCCTTGTTCGCATTCAACAGGAAAGTTCCAAAGGCCTCATCAGAAGGCAATTGGTTCATTTTATTAAAATCTCCGTTTTTATCAATACAAACCGGATAACTGAAATCATCTCCCCTCAAAATCCATATCAATTCTTTCATATTTTTTGGCTGAATATAAAAAAGCAGTGATACCATTCCAGGATATTTCATTTCCAATCTATTCATAAAATCCTTCCATTCCAATGCCCGAAGCCTACACTCGACACAACCAGCAGAATCAATATAATTGACTATCGTATAAGGAAACTTTGGGAAACAGAACACAGTGTCTCTTCCCATACGAGTAAAAACTCCATCTGTTGGAAATTGAATCTCTTTTCCAATCCAACTTTCCACATCGGCAATTTTGCTTTCTTTTTCAACGTCCCGACAAGAGGTTAAGAGCATCATGCAAAACAACAAACCACAAATTCTCATTCTCTATTCTTAAATTTAAAGAGTAAAAGAACCGGATTGGCATCTTCTGGCAAAGCACGCAACTTTTCCACTTTCTTCGTATCAGAAATTGCATGAAGCACTTTTTCCGCTTTTTTATCTGCCGGATTAAAATAAGAAACAAAAGATTGTTCTGCTATCGCACAAACGCCCATAGCCGGAATGCTTGCCACATCTTTGGAACTCACATAATATTTCATTCCACTTTTCTTATCAATCATACCATAGCTGGCAGGAATTGATTGGAAAACAATAAAGATACAGTCATCAGTCTCATAGCAAGCAGACACATCCGCTATATATTGAAAACTTTTCTGAATCTGTTCTTCCGGATCGCTTTGCGCCCACAATTTCACCTCTTCTTCCGTTGGAATCTTCTTGGAAGAGAAACTGATACAGGAATCAGCCTTACCTTCCTCCAACCGATAAATATACGAATTAAAACGCTCATAATAATACACTTTATCATCTGAACGAAAAATATAATGTTTGGCTCTATAAGGCAATTTATTACCTTCCAGCAAAAGATTGTTCTTCAACACCATAGTCTTTTCTTTTTCCTTACTCCAAACTACCAAATTCTGGCGAGCCTCTCCTTCTTGATAGACAAGCCCCAGATAGACTGAATTTCCTACTACCGCAAAATCAAGGAAATATGCTCCTATCCGATTGACCTCATAATTATTTTCATCACCACTTCTATACATAATGATACTTTGGGTAGCCCAATCCGCCAAATAAATATTTCCTTCCCCGTCAACATCCATATCACACGGTTCGGTATATTCACCAGGTCCTTGCCCTATCTTATGAATGGATTTTAAGAAATTCCCCTGTCTATCGAACAATAGAACCTTTTTCCCTACTTTATCAAAGACATAAAACGTTTTATTGCAATACAACACCTTGTCTATATCAGCAATCAGCGATGCATCGTTCGTCTCCAAAGGAATACATTCCACATCTGTTATTTCCGGCAATAGCTGCAAGGCAGTATCCAAATTCATCGAATAAGCTGTTTGTAAGTCTTTATGTCCCTTATTACCACAAGATAAGCACATAAAAGGTGCTAACATTAAAAAAAGTAGATGCTTCATAAATATACAAATTTAAAAATGAAGGGTATGCCTTGATATCACAAGCAGCATACCCTCTATCCTTTCAACCACAACAAAGTCAATTACGGGGATTAGAAACTATAACATGAACCGTACCTGCATTACAAATCTGCGATGTTCCAGACATACAAGTTGTAATTTCATCAAAAGTCGTCACAGTTTCTGATACTTCGAAATTCACCTGGCGAACAATAGGAGTTCCCGTTTTAGCACTGGCAGCAGACAAGCTCTCCACATTTTGCTCAGCAACATTACCTCTTTGTGAAGAATAAACATTTGCTCCTACCAATATTAGCCCAGACAATGCAAACAAAACCTTCATAATGCTTTTCATAATACCTCCTTTTTAAAGGAATTAATATGACAAATATAAACAAAATAAACAAGATATGCAGATATTCAGACTATATTTTAAGATTGGCAATCCCATTACAAGCATTGGGAACACAATAAATAGAACATTCAGGTATAGGCGGATGATGCGCCCAGATTAATCGTCTGAGCCAGCCATTGATATTCATGATGTCTATCTGCTTGTGATAAATCATACTTGAAACCATACGGCACCTCTTTAAAACCTATTGAATCTCATCCCAACAACTTCTTAGGAAAAGTCACTTACCAAAACCGGTCGAGTCTGACTTTAAAACAGGAAAAGCGTAGCAAACGGCCTTTCAGCCGGTTTGCTACGCTTCACACTATTCTCTCTGATATTTCTTTCAAGAAACTACCTTATTCGCTCCCGACGTAAACTTGCACGCCTCCGGTTCGTTCGCTATGAATGACTCGATGTGACGGATACGCTTATCTGCCAGAATCTCGTCCACAGCAATCAAGATTCCCGTTTCCTCCACATCACCGAAACCGTAATTGATGGCTGTACCGAACATGCGCATGGTAGGGCTAAGACTCATATAGGCATTCACCAACGGAGGAATATTGTAACCCACCTTACGGATTTCACAATTCAAAATCTTATAGTCTTCCTTAAAAGATTCTTTACAGAAGAGAGCATCCAATTCATTCTCGTCCGATTCCAGAATCAACGGTTTCATCGGAGTAATCAAATTGTCCTTATCGGCAAAATGCTTCCGAAGGAAATAAAGAATCTTATCACGGCTCTGACGGTGATAGCTGGGATACATGGTCACCTTTCCGAAGAAATATTTCACATTGGGCATGACTACCGTCAATGCGCCCAAGCCATCCCACAGATTATCCAATGCAAACAGTCCCTTACTGTCGGTACGCGTAGACTGATACTCCAACGTAACAAAAGACCGCCCCAGCTCGATAGTCATAGGAAGATAATCCTTCAGGAACTTGTCCGAGAAGTTGAACATGTGGGCAGTGGCCAGAATAGGAGCTCCCTGCGCGTCGAAACGCACATCCGTACCCAAGATATAACGGTATCCTCCCAAGATTTCTTCGGCTTCCGGATTCCATACAATGAGCTGCTTGTACGGGTTGTCCATGATGTCATATTCGTCAATATCCATTGACTTGCCCGTTCCTCCTCCCGCAGCGCGGAATGCAATCTCGCGCAAACGGCCGATTTCCTTCATGGTATTCGGAGAGTCTTGGGCAGTAATGATATATATCTGGTTATGACTTCTATTAGTCATACGCAGGCGCTTCTCCTCAGTCAACTCCGCTTTCAGCAGTTCCTTGCTTATCGGTGCAATTACATCTTCCATATTTCTTTGTTAGTAGTTCTTCTTTAAATACAAATACAGTCTCTCTACAATTTATATACAATATCCTTCACATATTGCGCCCATCCGGCCGGAGTTTTCGATTTGTCGAAAGTTTGCCAGGGGATAGGTTTCCCTATGGTGATGGTAAATGTCTTATGACGGTTCTTCAGCATTTCATCTGCCAAGTAGAGCATGGCTATATTGAACTTGATGCCCAACATCTTACAAAAATTGGCAAGATTATAAAAGAAGTTGGAGTTCCGCCCCTCGAAGTGGATGGGAACTACATCACGGTGGGCTTCGACACTCTTCACGATAAAGGTCTTTTTCCAATCCAAGTCACGGATGACCCCATTCTGCCTACGCGAACAAAGCCCTGCGGGAAACATGATGAGCTGATTATCCGAAGCAAATCCCGCCTCCACCATCCTCGGGAAGTCCTTGGCCTGCTTTCCCGTCTTGTTAATGGGGATGCAGAGCGGTGCCAGTCCGTGCAGGTTCATCAGCAAGTCGTTGACCATATATTTCACCTTGCCACCATAAAAGGTGCCCAGGACATAACCCAACGCCACTCCGTCCTGCCCACCCAAAGGATGGTTGGATACAAAAGTATAAAGCCCTTCTTTAGGCAGATTCTCCTCCCCCTTTACCACAATATTGGCATCAAGGAACTCCAGACAAGCCTTCAGAAAATCTACACCGACTTTATCTTTCGACTCCCGCAAAAAGACATTCAATTCCTTTTGATGAACGATATGCTTCAAATAAGAAACCACGAACTTGGGGATATACTTAGACTGCTTCGGAGCCTTTTCCCGAAGTATTTTGTCTATGTCAATCAAAAATAAAGAGTCGTCAGCCATTCTTCTTTTGATGAAATGAATGCGCAAAATTAACTTATCTTTTTAATTAATCGCAAAAAAATGACAGAAAACTGCACCCAAAATCTATCAAATAGCACCTAAAAACTATCAATCGACAGTTTCTCCCCCCGAAAGTGTGTTCGAAATCCATCTGCCCGGAATTCAAGATTCCCTTCTCCATCATCGCCTCATCTCTTATATTTCGCGTATAAACTCATTCAAGCCGTTACGCTTCCACGATAATATTATATACAAAATCAGGATAGCTATTCTTGGTCGCACACCGGATTAAGTTCTATTTAAATTCCTTCATAACCAGCCGGCTGCAACTTACCCCCAATACAACAAGAAACCACAACAAACTGATAGATTTCATTTATAGGAATCAAATTGAAAGAAACGCATAAAAACAATGCACTGAAAACTAACTAAAACCACCCGAAAACTGCCAATTGTTAGATTTTAGCTCAAAAGAAGTTTGATTTCCACCTGCCAGAAAGAAGAATCACCCGTAGTTTTGCATCATCAATAAAACGAACTATAATTTTAAAAATATCCATTATGAATAACAGAACATTTACCCAAGACCTGCTCGGAGTTCAAAACGACTTATTACGCTTTGCATACAAATTAACCTCCAACCGCGAAGAGGCCCACGACCTGCTTCAAGAGACATCATTAAAAGCTCTGGACAATGAAGAGAAATATACACCTGATACCAACTTTAAAGGATGGATATATACCATCATGCGCAATATTTTCATCAACAATTACCGCAAAGTGGTACGCGACCAGACGTTTGTAGATACCACAGACAATCTCTATCACCTGAACACGCCACATGACCTCGCATTCGACAGCACAGAGAGCGCCTACGACCTGAAGGAAATGCACCGCATTGTCAATGCCCTGCCACGTGAGTACAAGATTCCTTTCTCCATGCACGTTTCCGGTTTCAAGTATCGTGAAATCGCAGAAAAGCTGGGACTCCCACTTGGAACAGTAAAAAGCCGCATCTTCTTTACCCGCCAGAAACTGCAACAAGAACTGAAAGATTTCAGATAAAAGAGTAGGACCAACAAAGAATTGTTTATCGATTGGCCGGATAAAAAGTAAACACGTTTATCTTGGGCAATCATAAGACACCAATCAAGATACCTAAAGAGAAACATATGCCTACACCGGGGATATCCATGCTATGTGGCTCCGGTGCACAGGTGCGACCCTACGTACAGTCTCAGCCAATGTGCGGTGCAGCAGCAGCCAAATGCCCGTGTGACCGCCTTTCCACCCGACACATCTCCTGCCTGCTTACTCAGCCTGATTTTCATCCTGAAAGCCATCATCTCCTCACTGTTTTTTTTAGAGAAACCGCACAAATCCCCCACCAGCAAAGCATTTCAAAAGTAGCTTCATTATCAAACGAATAAACTATCAACAAGGTGTTGAAAACTTCTTCTTAAGATTTTAGTCAAAAGATTGTGGGGAATTGTGGGGAAATGCGTACTTTTACCGTCGCTTATTATAATAAGGTAAAAAATGATACAATTCTTAGGCAACATCGAGGCTAAGGCAGATGCAAAAGGAAGAGTTTTCATCCCTGCTACTTTCCGGAAACAGCTGCAGGCCGCTTCTGAAGAAAGACTCGTATTGCGCAAGGACGTGTATCAGGATTGCCTGGTGCTCTACCCGGAAAGTGTATGGTTTGCCACTCAAAACCAACTTCGCCACCGGCTGAATAAATGGAACGCCAAGCAACAAATGATTTTCCGCCAGTTCGTAAGTGACGCGGAAGTCGTGACCCCTGACGGGAACGGACGCATCCTGCTCCCCAAACGTTACCTGCAAATGGCGGGTATACAAAGTGATGTCCGCTTCATTGGCGTGGACAACACTATAGAGATTTGGGCCAAGGAACGTGCCGACCAACCATTCATGACCCCCGACGAGTTCGGCGAGGCTCTTGAAGAACTGTTGGGAGACGAAAATATTTGTTGTGACGAAAACAAGCTATAAACAACAGATGATGAAAGAAGAAATAACATATCATACCCCCGTATTGCTGATGCCAAGCGTAGATGCAATGAACATCCGCCCGGACGGCACGTATGTAGACGTGACGTTTGGCGGAGGAGGGCATTCGCGCGAGATACTGTCACGTCTGGAAGACGGCGGCCGGCTGTTAAGCTTCGACCAGGACGAGGATGCGGAACGCAACATTGTGAACAACCCGCATTTTACATTCGTACGCAGCAACTTCCGCTACCTGCACAACTTCCTACGCTATCACGGCATTGAAAAAGTGGATGCCATACTTGCCGACCTCGGCGTATCTTCCCATCATTTTGATGACAGCGAACGGGGATTCTCCTTCCGTTTCGACGGGGCACTGGATATGCGTATGAACAAGCGTGCCGGCCTGACTGCTGCCGACATTGTAAATACTTGCGAAGAAGGGAAGCTGGCCGATATCTTTTATTTGTATGGCGAGCTGAAAAACAGCCGGAAACTGGCATCTGTCATTGTCAAGGCACGGGCAACGCAGAGAATTGCCACCATCGGTGAATTCCTGGAAATCGTTAAGCCACTCTTCGACCGCGAACGTGAGAAGAAAGAACTGGCAAAGGTATTTCAAGCATTGCGCATTGAAGTAAACCAAGAAATGGAGGCACTGAAGGAAATGCTATATGCAGCAACAAAAGCACTAAAGCCGGGAGGTCGCCTAGTGGTGATAACCTATCACTCCTTGGAAGACCGTATAGTGAAGAATATCATGAAAACCGGCAATGTGGAAGGCAAAGCCGAAAAAGATTTCTTCGGGAATGTGCTGACCCCGTTCCGGCTGGTCAACAACAAAGTAATCGTACCGGACAAGGAAGAGATAGAACGCAATCCGCGTTCGCGAAGTGCCAAACTGAGAATTGCAGAAAAAGTAATGAACAATCAGTGACTAGCAATGGAAAAGAAGCAAGAAGAAAAGAATACGGAGAAGGTGAAAAAACGCACCTCACTGAAGAACATCATCGGAGGCGACATACTGGCCACAGACTTCTTTCGCCGCCAAGCCGGATTGCTGTTCCTTATCATAGTGCTTATCATTATTTACATCAACAACCGTTACGAATGCCAACTGCAGCTGATTGAGATAGACAATCTTAAAAAAGAGCTGATAGACATCAAGTACGACGCCTTGACACGTAGTTCAGAATTGATGGAACGGAGCCGCCAATCGCGCATCGAGGAATATATCGCCACCAAAGAAAGCGATTTGCAGACTTCCACTAATCCGCCGTACTTACTAAAATAATGGAGAATTGAGAATAAAGTAATTTCAATAGTACATCTAAATCGTTAAATCGTAAATAACATTGGCTGTAAATCAAAAAAACATAATGAACCGTTACTTCTTCGTCGTCCTACTCATAGGGCTGACGGGGATAGCTATTGTCGTGAAAGGCGCCATGATTATGTTTGCCGAGCGACAGTACTGGCACGATGTAGCCGACCGCTTCGTAAAAGAGAATGTAACGGTGAAACCCAACCGGGGAAATATCCTGTCCTCGGATGGCAAACTGATGGCAAGTTCTCTGCCGGAATACAAGATTTTCATGGACTTCATGTCCAGCGAAAGAGATGAGAAGCGCCGCAAAAAGGACCAGCAGCGCAAGGATTCTATCTGGAAAGCCAATTTCGATTCCATCTGTGTTGGGCTTCATCAGATTTTTCCGGACATCAGTACCGCCACCTTCAAAAACCACCTGCGCAAGGGACGGGAAATGAAGAGCCGGAACTACAACATTCTTCCCAACCGCAACCGGCGCATCTCTTACATTCAGTACAAGGAAGCCAAACGGTTACCCGTATTCAAGATGAACAGATACAGAGGCGGTTTCCACGAACAGATATACAACCAGCGTAAAAAGCCGTTCGGTTCTTTGGCAGCCCAAACCCTGGGTCGTCTTTATGCCGATACAGCCATGGGAGCCCGTAACGGCATTGAGTTGGCCTTCGATACCCTACTGAAAGGACGGAACGGTATTACCCACCGCCAGAAGGTGATGAACAAATACCTGGACATCATAGACCTTCCCCCGATAGATGGTTGTGACATCATATCCACCCTCGACGTAGGCATGCAGGACATCTGCGAAAAAGCCCTGGTGGACAAGCTGAAGGAAATCAATGCCAACGTCGGAGTAGCCGTACTGATGGAAGTGGCTACCGGAGAAATAAAGGCCATTGTCAACATGATGAAAGCCGGGGACGGCAATTACTATGAAATGAACAGTAATGCCATCAGCGATATGTTGGAACCGGGCTCCACCTTTAAGACAGCCTCCATTATGGTGGCACTGGAAGACGGGAAAATAACCCCGGATACCGAAGTAGACACGGGCAACGGCATTATGAATATGTACGGCAGTAAGATGAGAGATCACAACTGGCGCCGGGGAGGTTACGGAAAGATAGATGTGACACGTATTCTGGAAGTTTCTTCCAATGTGGGTGTCTCCTACCTCATCGACAAGTACTACAAGGATAATCCGCAAAAGTTCGTGGACGGTTTGAAGCGTATGAGCATCAACCAGCCGCTTCATCTGCAAATACCCGGCGAAGGGAAGCCCAACATCAAAGGACCTAAAGAACGTTATTTTGCCAAAACGACTTTGCCATGGATGAGTATCGGTTACGAGACCCAGATACCTCCCATAAACATACTGACCTTCTACAATGCCATAGCCAACAACGGAACCATGGTACGCCCCAAGTTTGTGAAAGCAGCGGTAAAGGACGGTGAGGTAGTGAAAGAATATCCTACGGAAGTAATCAATTCCAAGATATGTTCCGACCGTACCCTGACACAAATCCGTGAAATCCTTCAGAAAGTGGTGTCACAAGGACTGGCAAAACCTGCCGGCAGCAAACAGTTCTCCGTATCAGGCAAGACGGGTACGGCACAGATTTCACAAGGAGCAGCCGGATATAAAGCGGGACGCGTGAACTATCTGGTAAGTTTCTGCGGCTATTTCCCTTCGGAAGCACCCAAATACAGTTGTATAGTTTCCATCCAGAAGCCCGGGTTGCCGGCTTCGGGCGGCTTGATGGCAGGTAGTGTCTTTGGGAAAATAGCGGAAAGAGTTTATGCCAAAAACCTGCGTTTTGACATACGCAATGCTATAGACAGTACCACCAATGTGATTCCTCCTGTGAAAGCCGGAGAGATGAACGAAGCACTCCTAGTATTGAACGATTTGAAAGTACCCGTTCAGAAACAGTTCTCCGGAGAAAGGAAAAAGGAACAATGGGGGCATACACGAGCTGCCCCGGCAGCAGTCATCCTGCAAGACCGGGAACCGGCCTCAGGCACCGTGCCCAGCGTGGTCGGTATGGGAGCGAAAGATGCTGTCTACCTTTTAGAGAGCAAAGGACTGAAAGTAAGACTAAGCGGAGTGGGACGGGTGAGGAACCAATCCATAGCAAGCGGTAGCCGGATAGTGAAAGGACAGACCATAGCCCTGACTCTACGTTAACATGAGAATAAACAAGATTTGGATACACATTATATATAATAAGGTATGAAATTAAGTGATTTGTTGAAAACAATACAACCGGTTCAGGTTATCGGAAATACAAGCATGGAAATAACAGGAGTGAATATAGACTCCCGCCTGATAGGAACCGGACATCTGTTCATGGCCATGCGTGGTACACAGACCGACGGACATGCCTATATCCCGGCTGCTATCGACAAAGGGGCTGTTGCAGTATTGTGTGAGGAATTGCCGGAAGAGCTCAGAACCGGCATCACCTACATTCAGGTGAAAGACAGTGAAGATGCTGTAGGAAAAGTAGCCACCACTTTCTATGGTGACCCTACATCCAAGATGGAACTTGTCGGTGTGACCGGAACCAATGGAAAAACGACCACCGCTACCTTATTATATAATACTTTCCGCTACTTCGGCTATAAAGTCGGACTGGTTTCCACCGTATGCAATTACATCGACGACCAGCCCGTACCGACCGAACATACCACTCCAGACCCTATCACCCTGAATCGTCTGCTTGGCAAAATGGCCGATTCCGGCTGTAAATACGCCTTCATGGAAGTCAGCTCCCACTCCATTGCCCAGAAGCGCATCAGCGGTCTGAAGTTTGCCGGTGGTGTTTTCACTAATCTGACCCGCGACCACCTAGATTATCATAAGACAGTGGAAAATTACCTCAAGGCCAAGAAGAAATTCTTCGACGAACTGCCAAAAGGAGCTTTCAGCTTGACCAATCTGGATGACAAGAACGGACTTGTGATGACACAAAATAGCCGTTCAAAGATATACACCTACTCCTTGCGTAGTCTCAGCGACTTCAAAGGCAAAATCCTGGAATCCCATTTCGAGGGAATGTTACTTGACTTCAACAACCATGAATTGGCAGTGCGTTTCATCGGAAAGTTCAATGCCTATAACTTATTGGCAGTATTCGGTACCGCCGTATTGCTAGGCAAGAAAGAAGAAGATGTACTGGTTGCCCTCAGCACGCTACATCCGGTAACCGGCCGCTTCGACACCATCCGTTCACCGAAAGGCTTCACCGCCATTGTGGACTATGCACATACTCCGGACGCACTGGTCAATGTATTGAACGCCATTCATGGAGTGCTGGAAGGAAAAGGGAAAGTTATTACCGTTGTGGGCGCCGGTGGCAACCGCGACAAGGGAAAGCGCCCCATCATGGCCAAAGAATCTGCCCGTTTGAGCGACCGGGTCATCATCACCTCCGATAACCCGCGCTTTGAAGAGCCGCAGGACATCATCAATGACATGCTGGCAGGTCTGGATAAAGACGACATGCAGAAAACCATCAGCATCACCGACCGCCGCGAAGCCATCAAAACAGCCTGCATGCTGGCACAACCGGGAGACGTAATTCTCGTTGCAGGCAAGGGGCATGAGAATTATCAGGAGATTAAAGGTGTCAAACACCATTTTGACGATAAAGAAATATTAAATGAGATCATGTGCTAATATACCAATGTGCCAATAGCCATGTGGTATTGTAGAAAACCGCATTCCTTATTAATTAGCATATCGGCACATTAAAACAATTAAATAATTAGAATCATGTTATACTACATATTTCAATGGTTAGACAAATATGACTTCCCCGGTGCGGGCATGTTCGGCTATACATCCTTCCGTTCGTTGATGGCAATCATTCTGGCATTGCTCATTTCGAGCATTTGGGGAGACAAGTTCATCAACCTGCTGAAACGCAAGCAAATTACCGAGACGCAACGTGATGCCAACATCGACCCATTCGGTGTGAACAAAGTGGGAGTACCCAGCATGGGCGGTGTCATCATCATTTTTGCCATACTCATTCCTTGCTTGTTACTGGGTAAATTGAGCAATATTTATATGATATTGATGCTGATTACCACAATCTGGTTAGGGTCGCTTGGCTTTGCCGACGACTACATCAAGATATTCAAAAAAGACAAGGAAGGGCTGCACGGCAAGTTCAAAATCATCGGTCAAGTAGGTTTAGGACTTATCGTCGGACTGACTCTTTACCTCAGTCCGCAGGTGGTTATCCGCGAGAACATAGAAATGGAGAAGTCGGACGGACAGATAGAAGTGGTGCATGCCGCCAAAGAAATCAAGGCAACCCAAACCACCATCCCATTCTTCAAAAGCAATAACTTCGATTATGCCGATTTAGTGAGTTTCATGGGTGAACATGCCCAGACAGTAGGTTGGATACTGTTTGTGATTATCACGATTTTCGTAGTTACCGCCGTCAGCAACGGTGCCAATCTGAATGATGGAATGGACGGAATGGCAGCAGGAAACTCCGCCATTATCGGACTGACCTTGGGAATACTCGCCTACGTGTCGAGCCACATTGAATATGCCGGTTACTTGAATATCATGTACATTCCCGGCTCAGAAGAGTTGGTAATCTTTATCTGCGCCTTTATCGGTGCGCTTATCGGCTTCTTGTGGTACAATGCCTATCCGGCCCAAGTATTCATGGGTGATACGGGCAGCCTGACCATTGGAGGAATCATCGCAGTATATGCCATCATTATTCACAAGGAACTGCTGATACCCATCCTTTGCGGTATCTTCCTCGTGGAGAACCTCTCGGTCATCCTGCAACGCTTCTACTACAAGGCAGGCAAGCGGAAAGGCGTGAAGCAACGCCTCTTCAAGCGAACGCCAATACACGACCACTTCCGCACCTCCATGAACCAGATAGAGCCAGGATGCAGCGTGGTATTCACCAAACCAGACAAGTTGTTCCATGAATCCAAAATCACCATCCGCTTCTGGATTGTGACGATTGTATTGGCAGCGATAACGATTATAACATTAAAAATCAGATAATGCGGGGTGCATCCGCACATTTCCCACATTGACATATTAGTATATAAAGATTATGAGTAGAATTGTAGTATTAGGAGCTGGCGAAAGCGGCGCAGGTGCTGCCGTACTGGCCAAAGTGAAAGGTTTCGACACGTTCGTCTCCGACATGTCCGCCATCAAAGACAAATACAAGGAACTGCTGGATAAATACGGCATTGCCTGGGAAGAGGAACACCACACAGAAGAGCTGATTCTGAATGCTGACGAAGTAGTGAAAAGCCCCGGTATCCCCAACGACGCTCCGCTCATTATGAAATTAAAGGAAAAAGGTACGCCCGTCATCTCTGAGATAGAGTTTGCGGGACGATACACTAATGCAAAGATGGTCTGTATCACCGGCTCGAACGGAAAGACAACAACCACCTCGCTCATTTATCACATCTTCAAAAGTGCAGGCCTGAACGTCGGCCTCGCCGGCAACATCGGCAACAGTCTGGCTTTGCAGGTGGCCACAGAGCAGCATGATTACTACGTCATTGAGTTGAGTTCCTTCCAGCTGGACAATATGTATAACTTCCGTGCCAACATTGCCGTACTGATGAACATCACTCCGGACCACTTGGACCGCTACGACCACTGCATGCAAAAATATGTGGACGCCAAATTCCGCATCACTCAAAATCAGACACCGGAAGATGCTTTTATCTTCTGGAACGACGACCCCATCATCAAACGCGAACTGGACAAGCATGGCCTTCGCGCCCATCTCTACCCGTTTGCTGCCGTAAAGGAAGACGGGGCCATCGCATACGTGGAAGACGGTGAAGTGGAAATCAACGAACCGATAGCTTTCAACATGGAGCAGGAGGAATTGGCGCTTCACGGTACACACAACCTATACAATTCGTTAGCCGCCGGCATCTCGGCCAATTTAGCCGGCATCCGGAAAGAATATATCCGCAAGGCCTTGTCCGACTTCAAGGGAGTGGAACACCGGCTGGAGAAAGTAGCCACCATACGTGGCGTGAACTTCATCAACGATTCCAAGGCAACGAACGTAAACTCCTGCTGGTATGCCCTGCAAAGCATGGCTGGCAAAACCGTACTTATCCTTGGTGGTAAGGACAAAGGAAACGATTATACGGAAATCGAAGACCTTGTACGCGAAAAGTGTTCCGCCCTGGTATATTTAGGATTGCACAACGAAAAGTTACACGACTTCTTCGACCGCCTGGGATTGCCCGTAGCTGATGTTCAGACCGGCATGAAGGATGCCGTAGAAGCAGCCTTCAAACTGGCAAAGAAAGGTGAAACTGTGTTGCTTAGCCCTTGCTGTGCCTCCTTCGATCTCTTCAAGAGCTATGAGGACCGCGGCGACCAATTCAAAGCATGTGTCAGGGCTCTATAAGTTACGGATGCCGTAACAAGAACGGCAACTTTTAATACTTTAATTATTAATTTTTAATTTGCGAAGCATTGGATTTATTAAAGAGCATATTCAAAGGGGACAAAGTGATTTGGATGATTTTCCTCTTTCTTTGCCTCATCTCCATAATAGAGGTGTTCAGTGCATCGAGCACGCTAGTCTATCAAAGTGGCAACCACTGGGGGCCCATCACGCGCCACACCATCTTCCTAATGATAGGCACCTTGTTCGTGGTGCTGTTCCACAACATCCCCTACAAATGGTTTCAAGGCATTCCTTACTTGCTGTTCATACCTACACTTATTTTCCTAATCATGCTGTTGGTGTGCAACGACCTAAGCATAGCCGGAGTGCTGGTTATCGAAAAGACCAATGATGCAGGACGATGGATAAAATTGCTTGGCATACAGTTCCAGCCATCTGAATTTGCCAAGATGACTGTGATGATAGCCACCGCCTACAACCTTTCAAGGGGACAAACCGAAGAGGGAGCAAATCCCAAAGCCTTCAAATACATCATGGGAATTACCGGTTTGTTCTGTCTGCTCATCTTCCCGGAGAACTTCTCCACTGCAGCGCTACTCTTCGGAGTGGTGTATCTGATGATGTTCATCGGACGCATTGCCGCCAAGAAGATAACGATACTGACAAGCATCCTCTTGGGTATCGCCGTGGCAGGTGTGCTTTTCCTGGAACTGACCAAGGACGTGGACAGCCGTTTCCTACACCGTTTCGACACTTGGCGCACACGCATCGAGAAATTTGTTAGCTCCGAAGAGGTGCCCGCAGCCAAATTCGACATTGACCGCGACGCACAAGTGGGACACGCACGCATAGCCATGGCAACCAGCCACATTTTGGGCAAGGGACCGGGGAACTCCGTTCAACGGGACTTCCTGAGCCAAGCCTACTCCGACTTTATCTTCGCCATCATTGTAGAAGAATTGGGGTTACTTCCCGCTGCCATCGTAGTACTGCTCTACATCATTCTGCTGATAAGGGCGGGACGTATCGCAAAAAAATGCAACCGTACCTTCCCGGCTTTCCTTGTCATAGGCATTGCCTTGCTACTGGTGACACAAGCCATGTTCAATATGATGGTGGCTGTTGGTCTGGCACCCGTTACGGGACAACCCTTACCGCTTATCAGCCGCGGAGGAACCTCCACCATCATCAACTGTATATATATCGGCATGATACTGAGTGTCAGCCGATATACAGCCAAGCTGGAAGAACAACGGATGCACGATGCACAAGTATCGATGCTGGTGGATGCCGGAAATACAGTCCCCCCGGAGCAACCGGCCGACAGCGAAGCACAGACTGCCGCCGAACCGACGGCAAAGGCACTGAACAATGATACGGAGTTTGAATGACGGTCTCTCCCCCCCAACCCCTCTCCCGTAGGGAGGAGAGAAAAGCATGATTTAGTAATGGAGAGTATGCCAATAATACAAAAATAACGAAAAACAAGAATATGAGTAAAGATGTAAACAACTATACCACCCAAAGCAACTCTACCCCCCTCCCTACGGAGAAGAGGTCGAAGGTGAGGCTTATCATCAGCGGTGGCGGCACCGGAGGACATATCTTTCCGGCAATCTCCATCGCTAATGCCATAAAAGAGCTGTGCCCCGACGCCGAAATCCTCTTCGTAGGTGCCGAAGGAAGAATGGAAATGCAGCGTGTTCCGGATGCAGGTTACCGGATTATAGGATTGCCCGTTGCCGGATTCGACCGCAAACATCTGTGGAAGAACTTCTCCGTACTGCTGAAACTGATACGGAGCCAGTGGAAAGCACGGAGCATCATCAAGGAGTTCCGCCCGCAAGTGGCCGTGGGTGTAGGTGGCTATGCCAGTAGTCCTACGCTGAAAACGGCAGGAATAATGGGTATTCCCACTCTGATACAGGAACAGAATTCCTACGCCGGTGTCACCAATAAGTTGCTAGCACAGAAAGCCTGCAAAATTTGTGTAGCCTACGAAGGCATGGAAAAGTTTTTTCCGGCAGAAAAAATAATCATGACCGGTAATCCGGTACGCCAGAACCTGCTCGGACATTCCATCCTGCACGCAGACGCCGTAAAGTACTTCGGACTGAATCCGGAAAGGAAGACTATCCTCATCCTGGGCGGAAGCCTGGGAGCCCGCACCATCAACCAGACACTGACCGCCAGTCTGGACGTTGTCCGTGCCCACCCCGACGTACAATTCATCTGGCAGACGGGCAAAATATACATTGACCAAGTCAGAGAAACCATTACGACCGCCACGGGAGAAGTCGTACGCAATCCGCACATCAGCACCATTCCGAATCTGTACGTAACGGACTTTATCAAGGATATGGCAAACGCCTATGCCGCTGCCGACTTGGTGATTTCACGTGCCGGAGCCGGCTCCATCTCCGAGTTCTGCCTGCTGCACAAACCGGTCATCTTGGTTCCTTCGCCTAATGTAGCCGAAGACCATCAGACCAAGAATGCACTGGCACTGGCGGATAAAGATGCAGCCATCTATGTGAAAGACGTAGAAGCGAAAGACAAACTATTGCCGATAGCTTTAGAGACCATTAGCAATCCCCAAAAGCTGAAAGACTTAAGTGAAAGCATTGCCAAGTTGGCATTGCCCAATTCGGCCACTGTCATAGCCAAAGAGGTATTGAAGTTAATTACCAACCCTAATCATCAATTAAAATAATGAATATCGAAACAATCAAATCCGTTTATTTCGTCGGTGCGGGCGGCATCGGTATGAGCGCTCTGATACGCTATTTCCTTTCCAAAGGAAAGCAGGTGGCCGGATATGACCGTACGCCGAGCGACCTGACCGAACGTCTGATTACGGAGGGTGCACAAATACATTACGAGGAAGACATCGACCTTATCCCTACATCGTGCAAAGACAAGACAAGCACGCTGGTAGTCTACACCCCTGCCGTACCGCAAGAACATGCCGAACTGACCTACTTCCGCGAAAACGGTTTCGAGATACATAAACGTTCCCAAGTATTGGGTATCATCACCCGCAGCAGTAAAGGCCTGTGCGTGGCAGGTACACACGGCAAGACCACAACCAGCACCATGGCTGCCCATCTGCTGCACCAGTCGCATGTAGGCTGTACTGCCTTCCTCGGAGGAATTGCCAAGAACTACGGCACTAACCTGCTGCTTTCCCCCACCAGTCCCTATACCGTCATCGAAGCCGACGAGTTCGACCGTTCTTTCCACTGGTTGTCACCCTGGATGAGTGTCATTACTGCCACCGACCCCGACCACCTGGATATATATGGAACCAAAGAAGCCTATCTTGAAAGCTTCCGCCACTACACAACGCTTATCCAGCCTGGCGGTGCTCTGATTCTGCACAAAGGACTGGAGATGCAGCCCGACGTACAGCCGGGGGTAACCACCTACACCTACTCACGCAACGAGGGTGACTTCCATGCCGAAAATATCCGTATCGGAAACGGTGAAATCTTCATCGACTTCGTAGCACCGGACACTCGCATCAACAATATTCAGTTGGGCGTTCCCGTCAGCATCAATATCGAAAACGGTGTGGCAGCCATGGCACTCGCCCACTTGAGCGGTGCCACTGACGAGGAAATCAAGCAGGGTATGGCGAGCTTCCGCGGAGTAGACCGCCGCTTCGACTTCAAACTGAAGAATGACAAAGTTGTATTTCTCAGCGACTACGCCCACCACCCGGAGGAAATAGCCCAAAGCGTGAAGTCCGTCCGTGAACTGTATCGGGACAAGAAGATAACCGTCATCTTCCAGCCTCACTTGTACACCCGTACCCGCGACTTCTACCGGGATTTCGCAGACAGCCTCTCCCTATCCGATGAGGTGATTCTGACAGAGATATACCCTGCCCGCGAGCAACCGATTCCCGGCGTGACGAGCCAGTTGATTTACGACAATCTCCACCCCGGCATCGAAAAATGCATCTGCAGGAAAGAAGATGTCCTAAGCCTTCTCTCTCAAAAGTACACCGAAGTAGTGGTAGTGCTGGGAGCCGGAGACTTGGATAACTATGTGCCCCAAATCAGCAAACTATTATCAGAGAAGTATCATGATTAAAAGGATTCTACTTTCTATCGTTCTGTTGCTTGTTATTGCCTATCTGGTGGTGGCTGTCACTACCTTAAACCGCAAACCGGCCTCCCAAGTGTGCCATGACATGGAGCTGGTGATAGAGGACACGATATATGCGGGCTTCATCACGAAGAAGGAAGTAGCTACCCTGCTGGAAAAGAAAGGCATCAGCCCCATTGGGAAAGATTTGAAGCGCGTGCGCACCAAGACTTTAGAACGCGAACTCGCCAAACATCCCCTCATCGACCAGGCGGAATGTTACAAAACTCCAAGCGGCAAGCTTTGCATCGAAGTGACCCAGCGCATCCCTATCCTGCGCGTGATGAGCGCCAATGGCGAGAACTACTATCTGGACAACAAAGGCACTGTAATGCCTCCCGATGCAAAGTGCATTGCACACCTTGCCATAGTGACCGGAAACGTAGAAAAGTCGTTTGCCATGAGGGATTTATATAAGTTTGGTGTATTTTTGCAGAAGAATTCTTTTTGGAATGCACAAATTGAACAGATTCATGTGCTGCCGGGCAAAAACATAGAATTAGTGCCACGCGTCGGCGACCATCTCATCTACTTGGGTAAGATGGCCGATTTTGAAAAGAAACTGAAACGTGTAAAAGCATTCTACGAAAGAGGATTAAACCAGGTAGGCTGGAACAAATACTCCCGCATTAACGTTGAATTCGATAATCAGATTATCTGCACGAAAAGAGAGAAGTAATGTAACATTTACAATGTATAAAGTACAATTCAGCCATGCGGCATAATAGTGCAACCCAATTGTACATTGTAAATGGTAAATGGTAAATTGTAAATGAAGATATATAATTAAATAAAAGATATGGCAACAACAGATTTCATCGCCGCTATCGAGTTGAGTTCTTCCAAGATTTCCGGTATCGCAGGAAAGAAGAGCAGTGACGGAAGTATCCAGGTGTTGGCTTATGCACGCGAAGAGGCATCCCCGTTTATACACAAAGGAGCCATCTACAACATTGACAAGGCTGCACAAGCACTGACTTCCATCATCAACAAGCTGGAAGGCCAGCTGAACAACTCCATCGCCAAAGTATATGTAGGCATCGGTGGACAATCATTACGCACGGTGAGGAATGCGGTAAGCCGTATGCTGGAGGAAGAGAGCATCATTTCGCAAGAGCTGGTAGACGAGATTTGCGACGAGAACCGTGATGTACCCCTGACAGACATGAGTGTGCTGGATGTAGCCCCGCAAGAATACAAGATAGACCATACACTGCAGGTGGAACCGGTAGGAGTTACCGGACGGCACATCACGGGTCAGTTCCTCAACATTGTGGCCCGCGCCTCACTGAAAAAGAACCTCGAGCATAGCTTCGAGCAAGCCAAAGTGGAAATTGCCGACGACCTGCTCGTGGCTCCCACTGCGTTGGCCAAAGCCGTGCTGACCGAAAACGAAATGCGTTCGGGCTGCGCACTTGTCGACTTCGGTGCCGACACCACCACCGTGCTGGTCTATAAGAACAATATCCTGCGCTACCTCAGCGTACTGCCGCTGGGCGGAAACAACATTACCCACGACATCACTTCCCTGCAAATGGAGGAGGAAGATGCCGAGAAGCTGAAACTGCAATACGGCGACGCCCTCTACGAGGAGGAAGAAGGCACCGAGACCCCTGCCGTATGTACGTCGGAAGACGGCCGGACTCTCGAAGTGGCCCTGCTGAACAATATCATCGGAGCCCGTGCGGAAGAAATCCTTGCCAACGTATGGAACCAGTTACAACTTTCCGGTTACGAAGACAAACTTTTCTCCGGTGTCGTATTCACCGGTGGAGGAGCCAATCTGAAAAATCTTGAGAAAGCTTTCCATAAAGTGAGCAAGATTGAAAAGGTAAAGACCGCCAAGTTCGTACAGGCCACCGTCCACACACACAGCGACGAGCCCAAGAAGGACGGCATGCACAACACTCTGCTGGGGTTGCTGGCTGCCGGCAACGAGAATTGCTGCCTGCAAGAGGTGAAGCCGGTACAGCAGCAGCCTGCCGCCAACATTCCCCCAAAACCAATCGACATATTCGTGGACGACGAAGCGCTGAAAGAGCAGGAAGCTGCCGCACGAGCCGCCAAGGCACAGCGCGAAAAAGAGGAGAAAGAACGCAAGGAGCGTGATCGCAAGAGAGAGCAGCGCGAAAAGGAAGAAAAGAAGAAGAAAAAGAAAGAAGGCACCAAGTGGTCTTTCGGAAAGGCTTTCGAAAAGACTTTCAGCAAAATCTCCAACGAAATCTTCTCGGACGACGATATGAAGTAACAATGTGATAATGTGCCAGAAAATTAAATTATTATGGAAGATATAGTACAATTCGATTTCCCGACCGATTCGCCGAAAATCATTAAAGTAATCGGTGTAGGCGGAGGTGGCGGAAATGCCGTGAACCATATGTACCGGGAAGGTATACACGACGTGACGTTCGTACTGTGCAACACAGACAACCAAGCGTTAAAGGACTCTCCCGTACCCGTGAAGTTACAGCTTGGAAAAGAAGGCCTAGGAGCCGGAAATCGCCCTGCCCGTGCCCGCAAGGCAGCAGAAGAGAGCATCGAAGACATCAAGAGTATGCTGAACGACGGCACCAAGATGGTATTCATCACTGCCGGAATGGGCGGTGGTACCGGTACAGGTGCCGCACCCATCATTGCACAAACCGCCAAGGAAATGAACATCCTGACCATCGGCATCGTCACCATCCCTTTCCGCTGGGAGGGCGACAAGAAGATAGACCAGGCACTGGATGGCGTAGAGGAAATCAGCAAGCACGTAGACGCCCTGCTGGTCATCAATAATGAAAAGCTGAGCGAGATATACAGCGAACTGTCCGTAGACGACGCGTTTGACAAGGCCGACGACACCCTTTCGGTAGCAGCCAAGAGCATTGCCGAAATCATCACCCTGCATGGAAAAGTGAATCTCGACTTCAACGACGTGAAAACGGTGCTGAAAGACGGCGGCGTAGCCATCATGAGTACCGGCTACGGCGAAGGTGACAACCGTGTCAGCGAAGCCATCAAGAACGCGCAACACTCGCCGTTGCTGAACAACAACGACATTTTCAACTCCAAGAAGGTGCTCCTCAACATCTCTTACAGTTCACAATACAAGCTGATGATGAGTGAAATGGACGAGGTGAAAGAGTTCATGAACCGTTTCAGCCGCGACTTTGAAACCAAATTCGGTATGGCCATCGACGACAAGCTGGAACAGAAAGTGAAAATCACCCTGCTTGCCACCGGTTTCGGTATCCAGGACATCCACATGAAGGAAATGGACGACCGCATCACCCTGCGCACCGCCGAAGAACAACAACGCCTTGCCGAGCTGGAGGAGGAAGAGGAACAGAGACGCAACCGCCGCGAAGTGTACTACGGCAAGGATGCCAACGCCCGTTCCCAACGCAGCCGCCGTCACCATATCTATCTCTTCAATCCCGAAGACATGGACAACGCCGACATCATCAGCATGGTGGAGAATTCTCCGACCTATCTGCGTGACAAAATCACGCTGACCAACATCAAGATGAAGGCAGAGCAGGAAGGACAGCTCGCCACCGAAGCCGCGCAAGAAGCAGAAGGCGACACGGGGGGAATCATCACCTTCTGATTCTCCCGTTCCCGATATGTAAAACCCTCCTCCTCCCCTTCGGGGGAATAGGAGTAAACTTATAACAATATGGATTTATTTGAAAAAGTCAGCGAAGACATTAAAACAGCCATGAAAGCCAAAGACAAAGTGGCTCTCGAAACATTGAGAAACGTAAAGAAAGTATTCCTCGAAGCCAAAACCGCTCCCGGAGCCAACGATACCCTGAGCGATGCTGATGCCTTGAAGATTATCCAGAAACTGACCAAACAAGGCAAAGACGCCGCTGAAATCTATGTACAGCAAGGTCGTCAGGACTTGGCAGACGACGAGCTGGCACAAGTAAAAGTGCTTGAAACCTATCTGCCCAAGCAGATGAGTGCCGAAGAACTGGAAGCAGCCTTGAAGGAAATCATAGCCGAAGTCGGCGCCACCAGCGGCAAGGACATGGGCAAGGTGATGGGCGTAGCCAGCAAGAAACTTGCCGGACTGGCCGAAGGCCGCGCCATCTCAGCCAAAGTAAAGGAACTGCTGGGATAAAGAAACACTCTTTACCTATCATATCAGCCGTGCTTCAACAGAGGGACTCAGCACCTAAAATCTGTTGAGACACGGCTTTCTAGATGCCCTCTCCTATCTCCTCATAAGAGATTAGCATATTAACCATCAACACATTACATTTACCCTCCTTTAGCATAGCATGTAAAAGGCGTTACTTCATATTGTAACGGCCTTTACCACATAATGTAACGACCTTTACCACAGTATGTAACAATCTTTACCACATAATGTAACGATCTTTACCACAGCATGTAAAACACCTTAACCCGTGGGGCAAACAGAACTAACCTATGGAGTAGTCATAGCGGCAGTGGCTAATCAAAAAGTTCCTTCAATACCTCAAGTGATTTCAATGCCGGGAAATCCGGCAAGTGCAAACGATAATATTCATTCATAATGTTCAGGCACCGGGTACGCTCCAACCTGTTCATGGTGAAAAGATGCATCGTTTCATAATTCATGCGCATCAACTGTGTCAGGCGGGCCGCCTCTTCGGGAGCGATGTAATGGGAATGAAGTTGCGGACGTAAGGGAGTGAAGCAAGCATTCTGCAAATCGAAATAATCGCCTGCATGATAATCCTCCAAGTTGGGATACAAACCGAGAAAACGGGAAAGGCGCATCAGGAAGACCAGATGAAAGTTGGCAAATCCCTCCCTGCATTCATCCAGCCAGATGACGGAATGATACAGATAAGCAAACAACGGACGGTTCTCCGCCTCCTCGCGGACAGCGCGATAAAGGAATTCCGAAAGAAACAAGGCGATGGCAGATTTGTAGGGATCGTACGGAAGCGTAGCGAAAGGATAAAGGGACTTTGCCTCCTTCACCTTATATATAGTAGCATTAGGACGGAAATCGGCTTCAAGTTCCACCAATGCCAGCGGCTGGAAGAGCACCGACTTCACCGCCGCCTTGCGTGAACGGGGTATAGACACCATGAAGGAAGCCCGGCCGGCCACCTCCGTATAGATATCTGCAATGAGAGACGTATCCTTATATTTCAGAGTATGCAGTACAATTCCCTGTGTTTTCTGTAACATTCCCGATTTCTTTATCTGGTTTCAATCCGATAACAAAGCTACAAAAAAAGCCCGAAAGAAGAGATACAAAAGGAAAAGAATAAAAAAATCAGGTAAGGGCTGAAAAAAACAAAAGTCAATATCACGCTGATTTTCAACAGACAAAGCACTCAAGCAACATAAAAGGCAACAAAAAAGACGTATTTTTTCTTGCAAATGTTTTGGTAATTCAAAAATAGTTTCTACCTTTGCAACCGCAAACGAGAGATAAAGACTCTCTGCAAGAGCGGAAACGCTCACTAAAGGATGGCCCGTTCGTCTATCGGTTAGGACGCAAGATTTTCATTCTTGAAAGGGGGGTTCGATTCCCCCACGGGCTACAAATAAAAAATAAACGAATTAAAAAAGATTAGTCGAGATGGCAAATCATAAATCATCACTGAAAAGAATCAGACAAGAAGAAACAAGAAGACTTCACAACAGATATTATGGTAAAACCATGAGAAATGCTGTTCGTAAGCTTCGTGCTACTACAGACAAGGCTGCAGCAACAGCTATGTATCCTGGTATCACAAAACTGTTGGATAAATTGGCTAAGACAAACGTTATCCACAAGAACAAAGCTAATAATCTGAAGTCAAAATTGGCTATCTACATTAACAAGTTGGCTTAAACTGTTTCTACAAAAAATATAAGTAGGTAATGAATATTACCTACTTTTTTTGTTTTATATCTAATGCTATTGACATGAAAAAGAAATTGTTCCCCACAGTTTTGTAGAGCAGCTTATGAAACAAAAGGCGATAATCATACTGCTACTAATGTCAATCAGTAGCTGTTGCAATAATCCAATAATCTGCAAGGCAACAAAGGATTGTGCGAGATATTCTCCGCACACCCTAAAGCCATAGAAGACAATTCACTCTACATCAGCATTCCAGTGGAGCAAGCAGCCTATGTGCTTCCCCTGTTGCCAACAGGAAACAAACTTAGATTTTTTTTCGAGAACACTAATGAAAACGACAATCCATACATCATCTCCTACCAGTTGAACACCAAGCTGTTTTCCAACTAACTCCGATACCCCATTCCTCCCAAAACGCTTTTCATTTTTTTAGTCTTCAGGGAAACACCTATCTCATTTTTTTTTTGTAATTTTGAAACTTCAAATAGATAATGTGCATTAAAAATGACTGAAGAACAAATTCACTCCAATAACGGGGAATATTCCGCCAGCAATATCCAAGTGCTGGAAGGCTTAGAAGCAGTGAGAAAACGCCCCGCGATGTATATTGGCGACATTAGTAACAAAGGACTTCACCATCTGGTCTACGAGGTTGTGGACAACTCCATTGACGAAGCACTCGCCGGCTATTGCGATCACATCGAAGTCACCATCAACGAAGACAATTCCATCAGCGTGCAAGACAACGGACGTGGTATCCCGGTGGATTATCACGAGAAAGAAAAGAAATCCGCATTGGAAGTCGTAATGACCGTACTGCATGCCGGAGGCAAGTTCGACAAAGGTTCTTACAAAGTGTCGGGAGGTCTGCACGGCGTAGGTGTATCTTGTGTAAACGCCTTGTCTACACACATGACTACCCAGGTATTCCGCAATGGAAAAATCTATCAGCAGGAATATGCCTGCGGACATCCGCTCTACTCCGTCAAGGAAGTGGGCACAACAGACATTACCGGTACGCGCCAGCAGTTCTGGCCGGACGGCACCATCTTTACGGAAACAGTCTACAACTATGATATCCTTGCCACCCGCATGCGCGAGCTGGCTTACCTGAACGCAGGCATCAAGATTTCACTGACCGACCTCCGCGTAAAGGACGAAGAAGGAAATGCAAAGAAGGAAATTTTCTACTCGGAAGAAGGACTTAAGGAGTTTGTACGCTACGTAGATTCCTCACGTGAGCACTTCATGAACGATGTAATCTACATCAATACCGAGAAACAAGGTATACCGGTGGAAGTAGCCATCATGTACAACACTTCTTATAACGAAAATGTGCACTCTTACGTAAACAACATCAATACCATTGAAGGAGGTACCCACTTGGCCGGTTTCCGCCGTGCACTGACCCGTACATTGAAAAAATACGCCGAAGACAACAAGATGCTGGAAAAAGCCAAGGTAGAGATTGCAGGAGACGACTTCCGTGAAGGATTGACTGCCGTCATCTCCATCAAGGTGGCCGAACCGCAGTTTGAAGGGCAGACCAAGACAAAGCTGGGTAACAACGAAGTAATGGGTGCCGTAGACCAGGCTGTGGGCGAGGCTCTCTCCTACTATCTGGAAGAGCATCCAAAGGAGGCGAAACTGATTGTGGACAAGGTGATATTGGCTGCCCAGGCACGTATCGCCGCACGCAAGGCACGCGAATCCGTACAACGTAAATCGCCAATGTCAGGTGGCGGCATGCCCGGTAAGTTGGCCGACTGTTCCAGCAAAGACCCGGAAGAATGCGAATTGTTTCTCGTTGAGGGTGACTCGGCAGGCGGTTCCGCAAAACAAGGTCGTAACCGTGTGTTCCAGGCTATCCTACCGCTTCGCGGTAAGATTCTGAATGTAGAAAAGGCCATGTGGCACAAGGCATTCGAAAGCGACGAAGTAAACAATATCATCCAAGCACTAGGCATCCGTTTCGGTGTAGACGGTGAAGACAGTAAAGAAGCGAACATTGACAAGCTGCGTTACAAGAAGATTATCATCATGACCGATGCCGACGTCGATGGTTCTCACATCGACACGCTGATTATGACTCTTTTCTTCCGCTACTTCCCGCAAGTCATCCAGCAGGGTTACTTGTACATCGCCACTCCTCCCCTCTACCTTTGCACCAAAGGCAAGGCGAAAGAGTATTGCTGGACAGACCAGCAGCGCCAGAAGTTCATCGACACCTACGGCGGCGGTTCGGAAAACGCAGTACACACCCAGCGCTACAAAGGTTTGGGTGAGATGAACCCGGAACAGTTGTGGGAAACCACCATGAATCCGGACAACCGTATGTTGAAGCAGGTGCATCTTGAAAATGCAGCCGAAGCCGACTACATCTTCTCCATGCTGATGGGCGAAGACGTGGGCCCTCGCCGCGATTTCATCGAAAAAAATGCAACGTATGCAAATATTGACGCTTAATTAATTTAATAACCGACCTCACATCTTACAATGAAAAAGCCCCGGACGGGCAGGATAATCCTGCTGACCGGGGCTTTTCCTTTATCCCTCGTCTCATACCCAAAAAGTCAGGAAATGAGGGGTCGGTCTGAAAGCCCAGTGGGTATGTCAAATCGTCTCATACGGGAAAACTACAAGATTCCTTGTTTTTTCATTTCTTCCACTACCAATTCCAGCTCTGCATACCAGTCTTCACCAAACTTACGGATAAGCGGCTCTTTCAGGAACTTGTACACGGGCAGATTTTCCTTTTGCCCCAACAGCATAGCGGCTTTGCAAACATCCCAACGATGATAGTTCACTGCCTTATAGAGTCCGTAGTTCCCCACCCTTATCGGATAGAGATGGCAGGATATAGGTTTGTAGAAGTTGGTCCTACCCTCACGGTAAGCCTTTTCGATGGCACAATAACAGCAGCCCTTATCATCATAGCAGGTAAAGACACAATCCTTGTTGTTGACAATGGAAGTCACCAAGTCACCTTCACAATCGGTATAGACCACGCCTTGCTCCTTTATCACGGCGCGGGCTTCGGGAGAAAGCTCGTCCCAAATCAGCGGAAGCACCTCTTCCAGTTTCTCCACCTCGTCCAGCTCTACGGGGGCACCGGCATCACCCTCAATGCAACAAATCCCCTGGCAGGCACCCAAGTCACACAAGAACTTCTCGCGCAAGACATCAAAAGACACTACAACATCACCAATCTGTATCATATTGTTCTATTGAAAAAAGATGCGGATTATTCGGATTGCACAGACTCAACTTTAAGAGCATCCGTGGAATCCGTATAATCCGCATCTAAATATTGTTACGGCCTCGACGGCTTACTTAATCAAATCCTTACCGGTCATTTCGGCCGGCTGCTCCATACCCAAGATGTGCAGGATAGAAGGAGCCACGTCAGCCAATACGCCATTCTCAACCTTGGCGTCCTTGTTTGCAGTGACGTAAACGAAAGGAACAGGGTTCAGAGAGTGGGCAGTGTTAGGCGTACCGTCTTCATTCAAAGCGTGGTCGGCATTACCGTGGTCGGCGATGATGATTACCTCATAATCGTTTGCCTTGGCAGCCTCAACGGTGTCTTTCACACATTCGTCAATGGCTTTCACGGCCTTTTCGATAGCTTCGTAAATACCGGTGTGTCCCACCATATCGCCGTTGGCATAGTTCACCACGATGAAATCGAACTTCCGGGTCTTGATAGCTTCCACCAACTTATCCTTTACTTCGTAAGCGCTCATTTCAGGCTTCAAGTCGTAAGTGGCAACCTTCGGAGACGGAACCAGAATACGCTCTTCGGCATCGTACGGAGTCTCACGGCCACCGTTGAAGAAGAAAGTCACGTGTGCATACTTCTCTGTCTCGGCAATGTGCAGCTGAGTCTTGCCATTGGCAGCAAGGTATTCGCCCAACGTGTTCTGTACA
This sequence comes from Bacteroides sp. L10-4, assembly GCF_013373675.1. Classification (NCBI taxonomy): domain Bacteria; kingdom Pseudomonadati; phylum Bacteroidota; class Bacteroidia; order Bacteroidales; family Bacteroidaceae; genus Bacteroides; species Bacteroides sp. L10-4. The sequence goes on along the minus strand of NZ_JABXJH010000004.1, from coordinate 50,808 downwards.
TTCTCCTTGTCGAAAAGGATATGTACCCCCTTGAAGCTGGCGTCATACGGAGTCATGCAGTAGAACTGCAAGCCCGGAATGGTATGCATGCCTTGTTCGGACATATCCTGCTGGGTGAGGACAACGGTCAGTTCCTTGGCACGGTCGTTGCGGTAGTTGAAGAAGATAACTACATCGCCTTCCTTGATGGTACCGTCGAAACCACCGTTCACAATCGGCTTGATGAATTCATCCGTAACGCCTTCGTCGTAGGACTCCTGCATAGCCTGGGCCATATCCGTAGCAACCTTGCCTTCACCGTTCACCAGCAGGTCATAAGCCACCTTCACGCGTTCCCAACGCTTGTCGCGGTCCATTGCATAAAAGCGTCCTATAATGGAAGCAATCTTGCCTGCCGACTTCTCGCAGTGGGCCGTCAGCTGTTCTATAAAACCTTTACCGCTCTTCGGGTCGGTGTCGCGGCCATCCATAAAGCAGTGGATAAAGGTATTCTCGATGCCATATTCCTTGGAGATATCGCAGAGTTTGAACAAATGCTCAAAAGAGCTGTGCACGCCACCGTTGCTGGTCAGTCCCATAAAGTGGATATTCTTGCCGTTTTCCTTTGCATATGAGAAAGCAGAAACAATTTCCTTGTTTTTCAGGATGCTGCCATCGGCACAAGCACGGTTAATCTTCACCAAATCCTGGTAAACGATACGTCCGGCACCGATATTGAGATGACCTACTTCAGAATTACCCATCTGTCCGTCGGGCAAACCAACGTTTTCACCGCTTGCTTGAAGCTCGGAGTGCGGATAAGTTGCCAACAGACTGTCCCAATACGGAGTAGGTGTATTGAAAATCACATCATCTTTGCCTTGATCGCCGATGCCCCAGCCATCAAGAATCATTAAAAGGGCTTTCTTACTCATAATATCAATCGAATTTAATTGTATAATCTTTTCACGCGTCGAAAAGGGAAACCCATCTTTACAGGAAACCTTTCTCGCGCTGCAAAGTTACAAAAAACAGCGGTTAAAACGTACTGTTTCAAATGATTTATACTTTTTTGGGCTAGAACAGAGGTTTTGCACTGCCAAACCTCTACTTTACGGTCGCCAAGTAGAGGTTTAGCAGTGCAAAGTGCAAGACGCTTTCAAGAACAGCTTCTCAATCGAAATCAGGTAAGGTAACGAAGAAATACGGATTCGGGGTGTGCTGTGCACGGATAATTTCTTTCATCTGCGCCACGATGTCCGGATGCCCGGCAGCTACGTCATTATCTTCATGAATATCGGTTGCCAGATTATAGAGAAACGGCTTTCCTTTCTTTACCACCATCTTCCAGTCGCCCATGCGGACGCCTATCTGATCGGTCTCGTTGAACTCCCAATAGAGAAAGTCGTGCTTCACCTGATTGTCACGCCCCAGCAACGTAGGAACAAAAGAGATGCCGTCAAAGTAATCAGTCTCTTTTTTCTTTTTGTTACGATATTTCTTGACATAGTCCTTCACTCCCGCCAGTTCGCAGAAGGTCGGCATCAAGTCGTAGAACGCACACTGATGGTCACTGACGCTTCCGGCAGCCACCTTGCCCGGCCAACGCACAATGAAAGGCACACGGATACCGCCTTCGTAGCATTGCCGCTTCAGCCCGCGCAGTTTCCCGTCTCGCCCGAAGAACGTGGGATCGGCTCCTCCTTCTTCATGAGGTCCGTTGTCGCTGGTGAAAATCACGATGGTATTCTCATCCAGCCCCTTCTCTTTCAGCTTGGCGAGCACCTCGCCCACATAGTGGTCCAGACGGGTAATCATACCTGCAAACTGTGCATGCGTATGTACGGAAGGGTTGTAGCGCGACCCCTCTTGTCCACCCCATGTCTTATCTACGAAGAACTTCTGCTTGTAACCTTCCAGTATGGAGTCTTCCGGCTGCGCCAGTTCGGCATGCGGCAGCGTGTAAGTAAAGATGCCGAAGAAAGGCTGTTTTCCATCCTGGGCGTCCAGCCACTTTAAAGCCTCCTGATGAATCATGTCGGCAGAATATTGCGGACGCTTGAAGTAGTCTTTCCCATACATGGGGTACTTGATGTTCTCTTCCAAAATGACACGCGTCACCGCCGTATCGCCCGCCGAACGACTGTAACGGTTCAGAAAGTTGGGGTAATAGAGATGTGCCTGAAACTGGCAGATATATCCGTAGTACTCGTCAATGCCCCGCTTGTCGGGGGTAGACACGGAACCTTCATAACCACCCGCCCACTTGCCGAACATGCCCGTGGTATATCCATAGTCCTTCATGATTTCGGGCAAGACGACATGCTCCGGGTCGTAAGGATGCTGTCCCACGAGGGAGAATTCTTGATTTTCACCATAAGCCACTTTCGGCGCATTCCTCCAATACTCCTTGTTGCCGCGCACTTCGCAATGTCCCGAGTGTTGTCCGGTCATGAACGAAGCCCGCGACGGTGCACTGACAGGACTGCCTGCATAGGCCTGCGTAAAGAGCATGCCCTCACTTGCCATCCGGTCCAGATGGGGAGTCCGGATGTATTTCTGCCCATAACAACCCAAGTCGCCATATCCCATGTCATCACACATGATATAGATAATGTTGGGCTTCTCATTCACTTTCTGCGCATAAATCCCTAAGGTAGAAAGCGCCACCCCGCCGGTCAACAACCAAAAACGTTTATTTTCCATTGCATATTCTATTTTAATGTAACAATACAGTTCTTCTTCGCGTAAGCAAAAAGGCCCGCCCTTGAACCTTGATTTGTCAACGACGGACCTTCTTCATTCGGATTGTCAGGCTATTATTTCCATGCTTCCTGCTGTTCCAGATTGTCGTTCAGCAACAATTCATCCGAAGGGATAGGACGCAAGTAATATTTGTCAAGCCATCCCTTGCCTGCCGATACGGGGTCGAGATAGTAGTAAAGGTGGCCGCAATTGCCCATGGCAGCCAATTCCGCATCCGATGCTTCCTTTTTGGTATCGGGATTCAGGATACCGGTACCTCCCGTGGTAGCTTTATTGTTATTGAATGTGCCTGTAACGTTGTCCAGATAAACTCCATAGTGTTGCTTATTGACAAAATAATCGGCTTTCTTCCAACGGCGTACGTCTTCCCAGGAGAAGCTTTCACCCATCAATTCAATCAGACGTTCACGACGGATTTCCCACAATACGGGTTCTACCGACGGGTCACGGTCCGGATCGAAGTCAGAACCGATTTCACTGACGCGCATCAAGCCTACTTCCGCACGGTCGCGCAGCTTGTTGATTGTAAGGTCGGCCACCGACTGGTCAAATTTTCCCAATTCAAACATCACCTCCGCATAGTTGAGCATCACTTCCTCTATTTTGAAAACCGGCTTGTCCGACACCTCCATCGGATGGTTCTGATCCTGCTTGTCCCAAGAAGCATGATGTTTCCATACGAAGTAGCCGCTCTTTCCACGTTGGAAACCACTTCCGGAATATATCAACTGGATGCCTGCAGCGGCAGACTCATTATTCTGGAAATTACTCGTCTGCACAGTAGGCACATTCCTCAAATAGTTGCCCGCCCAGTTGCTGGAAGGCAGTGCTTTGTGATACGGAGTCAGATGGTAGCCGCTTGCCCAATTCGGAATCCGGTATGTGCCCTCTGCCGCATTATAGATGCCGCGCGGAGCAAATTGGTTGAGGTATTCCATCCAGATTCCGTCACAAGACTCATCCATTCTGTAAGTGTTCGCATCTCCACCTCCGATGATATGATAAGGCGGCATAACCGTCTGCCACATACGCGGGTCACGCATGCGGAAGGTGCGATATACGTTACAATTGGCATAGTCGTAATCGGCTCCTTCGGTATATGACTTGCTCACCGGATTATAGTCATAATGCTTCACGTTACGGTTGTGGATGGGCAATCCTTCTTTTGTCAGGTAAAGGTCTACCGTGGATTGCGGCATCTCAAGGCTTGCCGAACCGATGTGCTCAAAGTGCCCCAAGCGGTGCATCTTGTAGTTTTCCACATACTTGACATAGAGCAGCACACCGGGAACACCCTGCAAATCTTCCGTAGTCCACATTTCTCCCCAGCCCTTGCCCGGATGAACATCCTGCGAGTTGCCTTTATAGAGATTCGGGTGTTTGGTAATCAGTTCTTTGGAAACCGTGGCACAGGCTTGCAACAGTTCTGCTCCTGTAATGTAGCCTTTAGAAGAGCATTCCGTCTCATTTACGTTATGATACTTGCGCCACGTGCCTTCGAAAAGCGTGAAGCGCGACATGAATGCCTTCATCACATCACTGTTCAGCATATTGGGTTCGGCCAGTTGGTCTTGCACGTTCTTGATGCACCAGTCCAGTTCCTTATAGATTTGGTCTGCCACATACAAGCGCGAATCACGCGATTTCGTCAGTTCCTCCGACGCATCGGAAAGCAGATGGTCTACATAAATGGCATCTCCATAGTTTATCAAGAGCGAATAGTGAGCGTATGCACGGAAGAAACGGGCCACAGCCTCGAGGTGCAAACGCTCTTGGTCGGTACAAGAAGGTTCATTGATATGTTCCAACATAATGTTTGCCCAGCGTATCCAGGTATAAGGATTGCTGTAAGTTCCATCGCTTGTAGGAATAGTCACTGTCTGGTTGGCATACGAGTTGGGGATGTTTCCCACTCCGGAACCATAATTGGTCAGGATGCCCGAGTAAATGTCACGGGTAGAGGTTCCCAAAGCACCGGATACCATAGCAGGTCCCTGAAACGAGGTATAGCCTCCGCTGAACATTTGATAGAGATTGGTCAGATAATTGGAGCAGGTGGTAAATGAAGTAAAGGCAGTAGCCTCGGTCACTTCCGTTGTCGGGAGCCTCTCCAGATAAGAGTCGTTACATCCGGTCAGCCCCAGTGTTACCGCTATTGTCAATGTTTGCAATATTTTTTTCATATACGGATATTTTTAAAGTAATGACTTAGAATGAAATGTTCGCACCAAAAGAAACCGTACGATAGAGCGGATAGCCCCATTCAAGGGTTTCAGGATCTATTCCGCTTGGCAACGAAGTGAAAGTGGCCAGATTCTCGGCACTTACAAACAGGCGCAACTGCTTAACTTGAAACTTGTTCAACCATTGTTTCGGGAATGAATAAGATAAAGTCACATTCTTGATGCGCATATAAGCGGCACTGCTCAGCATGTGGTCATTGGTGCGGCGGTTGGAGCCGGCATTGGCTACGGCCGAGGTAGAACTTCCCCAAATACGAGGCAACTTGGCATTCGGATTGGCGGCAACCATGTAGTTGGGATCGGAAGAATCCATACTCAGCGGAGTCCAGTAATCGGTGGTGCCTTCGAATATCGGAGAGAACGCCACATCGTTCGACATGAAAGTATAGAACAACTGACCATTGTTGAAGTAATCGCGCTTACCTACTCCCTGCAACATTACACTCAAGTCGAAACCGGCATAATTCACGCCCAGGTTGAGACCATACTGGAAGCGGGGTGTCGTATTACCGATAACGGTCATATCACCCGGCTTGGCAAGCGTATTATTACCGTTGTTGATTTCATTGATATCGTCTTCGCGGTTATCACCGTCACGCAAGTTCTTGAACTTATAGTCACCCGGGCGCGGTTGGGAGCCGTTCAAGGTTGTCACGCCTTCTTTCAGCTTCCAGTTGGCAGTATCTTCAAAATCATCTACCGTATAGAAACCATCATAGAGATATCCCCAGATTTCACCAACGTTCTTACCCTCATACAGATAGCTGAGGCTCTTGTCTTCATTGAAGTTCAGCGAAGTAATCTTCGACTTGTAGTCCCACAAGTTGAAACCGATATTATATCCCACCTTCTTGCCAATGTTTCCACGCCATGTCAACTGGAGTTCCCAACCGCGCGTACGCATCGCGCCTACATTCTGCTTAGGAGCAGTGGCACCCAACACACCGGGCAGGGCAACGCTCTGGGAAAGGATATCTTTCGTTTCACGCTGATACCACTCGAAACTACCAGTCAAACGGTTGTTGAACAAGGCAAAGTCAAGTCCGACATTGGTAGTGGTAATAGTCTCCCAAGTAAAACTGGAGCTAATCAGACCGGGCGCACCGATAATTGTCATATAACCTTCGTCATTGCCGTTGAGCCATACGTTGGACTGGGTATTCAGAGCCATGGTGGCAATGTAATCGTAATAACCGGCAGAGTTCTGGTTACCGATGGCACCATAAGACACACGCGGCTTGATTTGGTCTACAATGTTGCGGGTAGGCGCCATGAAGTTTTCCTCTGCCAGGTTCCATGCAGCCGAGAACGAGGGGAAGAAAGCGAAACGGGAATCCTTCGGGAACTTGGACGAACCATCGTAACGCCCGTTCACCTCCAGCAGGTATTTTCCTCTATAGTCATAATTGAAACGGAAGAAACCGCTGCGAATGGCATAGCTCTGATAGTCGTCAGAAGTAACGACCTTCCCTTGCGCATTGCTCATCGAGGGGATATCGGGCAAGGCCTGCGTCTCTGCATTGGTGTTATAGTACTTATAATCATAGTCTTCCTGCGAAAAACCTGCCATGAGCGAGAAATTATGGTCTTGGAGCAGATTATACTTATAAGTGGCATAGGCGTTGTAAGCGTTGCGTGCGTTGTAGAAATAACGTGCCACGTAATAATCCTCTCCCGAAGGCATGGTAGAGACAGCTTCTTGTATATCCGCAGCTTTCCATTTGCCGGAGTAGTAATCGTAGTGAGTCGCTTGTTTCTGGTATGTATATTCAAACACAGCTTCCAATCCCTTCAATGGACGAACAATGGATTTGAAGAAGAAACGGGGCGTATCAATCGTGGTATGCCGGGAGTTACTGTTCTGTATAACGGCAAGAGGAGTCTTGATGATGTTGCCGTTCGGGTCAATGCCGTCGGGGAGGAAGTTGTGAAGACGGAGCGAGTACATAAAACCGCTCTCATCGTTCAGATAGTCACGCTTCTGTTGCGAATAGTTGACGGTAGCCTCTTGCGTATACCATTTGGTGATGTCTGCAGAAACCATGCCATTGAAAGTCATACGCGTATAATAATCCTTATCGCCTTTCAGCGGACCGTTTTCCGTGTAGCGATTGCCCGACATGCGGAAACGGATACGGTCTGTCGCGCCGCTCACCGTAAAGTTATGGGTTTGCGAGAAACCGGTTTCCATCATGCGGTCATACAGATTTTCCTGCTTCAGATAGTAGCGCTTGCCATCCTCTTTAGCAACCAGGATGCCGGTATCTTCGTAGAACGTACCCAAGCCGGACAATGCCGAAGGGTTGGTCTTATATGTGTTCAGGTATTCCATCCAGGAATCAATATTCTGGTTGTTTCCACCGGCAAACGTATTGCCCAATGTCTCTTTATAGATAGGAAGAAACGTTTCCAGTCCCACTTGCTTGGGAGTATTGACAGCATTTACAAAACCGAAATTATTGTTGTAAGTCACAGACACTTTCTCTTCCTTGTTGGGACGCTTCGTAGTGATAAGTACCACACCTGCCGCCGCACGGGCACCGTAAATGGCCGACGATGACGCATCTTTCAATACCGTAACCGACTCAATGTCCTCAGGATTCAGCGTATCAATATCACCGGGAACGTTGTCAATCAAAACCAATGGCGCAAGTCCGGTAGTTCCGTCATTCTTTCCGGAGAAAGTAGCCGTACCGCGAATCTGGATACTCTTTCCTGTTTGTCCGGGTGTATTGCTGCCACTGGTGATGGTCAAACCGGGAATGGCTCCCTGAAGGGCGGCTGCCGTATTAGGCTGCGGACGGCTACCCAACACTTCATCCATTTTCACCGTAGAGACAGAACCGGAAAGATTCGCTTTCTTCTGAGTACCATAACCCACTACGACAACCTCTTCCAGCTGCTTGGAATCTTCCTCCATCACTACCCTTACCAGGTTTCCGTCTGCCACCTTCACAGTAATGGTCTTATATCCTATATATGTAATCTGCAATGTGACAGGCAATTGGTCAACCTCCAATGCAAATTCCCCGTCAATATTTGTAATACATCCTATCGTAGTATTGGGTACAACGACAGAAGCGCCAATAACAGTTTCTTGCATTTTGTCCACTACAACACCTTTTACAATATGCTTTCCCGATTGTTGAAGGACATGTGCAACAGGATTCCCTGCCTTGTCCTCATCATGAACATTACCTTTCTGCGTGGGCAAGGCCGCTGAAGCCGCATTTCCCATCAACAAAAAGAGAGCCATCAAAGCAAATGAAGCACAATATTGCCCCGGCTTACTCAATTTTTTTCTCATACCTTAGATTTTTTAATTAAACAATCCTCATCCGTTAGAATACAATTTTTCTATTTTTAGCATTAGTTATATATTTATATCATAACGGTGTGCAAATATAGTTAATTATATTAAGTATCTAAGACATGTTCTAATATTTTTTTAATAATCCACATTCCTCTAGCGTCTCTGTCAACATCATCCTCATAGTGATATGTCATTAAAAGCCTTTCAATATCATACTATAAGCCTTTTAATATCACATTATAAGGCTTTCTATCCGATTCTGCCCTCACTGCCTTCCGACAGATTTATACACGTATCCTGCTTCCCTGCAGCACTGATATGCCGTGATGTGGAGAAGCACATATCTCCAGCTAAAGCTGCCGGAGCCTTATTCAGAAATTCAGCGACAACTGCCCGTCACCCAGCAGATTGAACGTCATACGGTGGTAAGGGGTTGTTCCGTGTTCGGCAATGGCGGCGCGATGCTTCCTGGTGGGATAGCCCTTGTTATGATTCCAGTCATAATACGGATACTCTTCGTGGAGACGATTCATGTAGTCATCACGATAGGTCTTTGCCAAGATGGAAGCCGCAGCGATGGAAAGGTACTTCCCGTCTCCTTTGACTACGGTAGTATGCGGCAAGTCCCGATATTTTTTAAAGCGGTTGCCGTCTATCAGCAGATGTTGCGGACGGACATTCAGTTGGTCAACAGCACGGTGCATAGCAAGAAAGGAGGCATTGAGAATATTGATTTTGTCAATCTCTTCAGGAGAGACGACACCCACCGCCCATGCCAGTGCCTCTTTCTCAATCACTTCACGCAAGGCATAGCGTTGCTTTTCAGTCAGTTGTTTGGAGTCATTCAGAAGTTCATTCTTAAAATTCTTTGGCAGAATAACGGCAGCGGCATAGACCGCCCCTGCCAGGCAGCCGCGACCGGCCTCATCGCATCCCACCTCAATCAAGTCTTTATTCAAATAAGGTAATAACATATATATCGCTATCTTTGAGACACAAAGATAAATCTTTTTGGAGGGAAATAAGGCTTCCGGAAAGAATTAATTAAATTTGCAGAAACAAGCCTCCTACTATGCAGCCCAAGCCTCCGCCTTGTCTTCCGAAGACAAACCGAACGCCCCCGTGCAAAAGCCATGATTCTCTACTGTCAGGCCGAACAATGGCCGGGTAACTTCAATCTGTGCCGTTGGGGCAGGCCGGCCGAAGCATCGGGCAAGCGGAGATTTGTAGAAGGAAAGCATAACTGCTTCTCCATTCCGTTGTGGGAAACGTGAATGCCAACCCTGCTCTGAACGGTGTAGTAGAAGAATCGGCAGAATAATTCTTTCTCTCTGCTATAAACACCCAAGGCAAATGCCGCCTTGTTCACTTTGAAAGCTTTATCTTTGCATAAACAAAAATAGTTTGTACTATCTTTGCCCCTAAAAAACGGCATAGATATGTTTACAATCATCGGACTAATGCTCACGGGAATGCTGCTGGGCTACCTCTTACGGAACCGTAACTTAAAGAAAATCCATCAGATCATCACGCTGTTCATCTGGCTGCTGCTCTTCATCCTCGGCATAGAGGTGGGAAGCAACGAACAGATTATCAAGGGGCTGCACACCATAGGCTACGAAGCCGTGGCACTCACCCTGGGGGGGACTCTGGGAAGTGTCATTGCTGCGTGGGCGCTGTGGAGGGTGTTGTATAAAAGGAAAGGAGGCCAGGCATGAAAGGGAGTCTTATCATAGTGGGGGTCTTCGTGCTGGGCACGCTTTGCGGAGTCAGCCATCTGATACCTTTTGATATTGCCGAGACCAATATCAGTTATTATGCACTGTGTGCACTGATGTTCAGCGTAGGGCTGAGCGTGGGCAACGACCCGCAGACGCTGAAGAACTTCCGCTCGCTCAATCCGCGACTGGTGTTTCTGCCTGTCATGACGATATTGGGCACGCTGGCAGGTTCTGCCGCCGTCAGCCTCATCCTGACGCACCGTTCCGTGACGGATTGCCTGGCCGTGGGCTCGGGCTTTGCCTACTATTCGCTCTCCAGTATCTTCATCACCGAGTATAAGGGAGCCGAACTGGGAACCATCGCCTTGCTGGCCAACATCGGCCGCGAAATACTGACACTGCTTGCCGCACCGCTGCTGGTGCGCTGGTTCGGAAACCTCGCCCCTATCTCTGCCGGAGGAGCCACGACAATGGACACTACGCTGCCCATCATCACACGGACAGCCGGAGAGAAGTTTGTCGTAGTCTCCATCTTCCACGGGTTTGTGGTGGATTTCAGCGTTCCGTTCCTAGTCACACTGTTCTGCTCGATATAGTTTTTTTTGCCCTCTTTTGACAGAGACCGGACTCTGAGGCGATAGACACCGGACTATGACAAGTCAGATACCAGTCTCCGGCAAGAGCCATTTTTATATCACTAAATCCTGCCAATAATGCAAACTGTTCCGCTAAAGAGAACAAAAGCAATATGACTATTACCGGTAAACTTGTATCGGAAGTTCTCCGCGCAAAGCCCCCAGCGCATTCAGTACCAATGCTTCCAATTCGTCTTCTCCGGGATAAACGTGAACGGGAGCAAGGAAAGACACGCGCTCCTGCAACCGCGAAGTGATGTACTCGGAATGTGCCATACCTCCCGTAAGCAGAATGGCGTCCACCTTGCCATAAAGCACAACAGCAGCACCGCCTATCTCCTTGGCAATGCGGTAAATCATGGCATCAAGCACCAAAGCGGCATGGGTGTCTCCCTCAGCGATGCGCCTCTCTATGGCGGGAATGTCGGTAGTACCCAAATGGGCGGCAAGTCCCGCCTTGCCGGAAATACGTTTCTTCAGTTCTTCGGTAGTGTAACGCCCCGAGTGACAAAGGTCTATCAGTTGCCCGGCGGGCAGGGTACCTGCACGTTCGGGCGAAAAAGGACCGAAACCGTCGAGGGCATTGGGCACGTCCACCGCACGGCCGTGGCGGTGGACTCCTACGGAAACGCCTCCACCCAAGTGACAGACAATCAGATTGAGGTCTTCGTAATGCACGGGAGCTTCGGGCTGCAGGGCACTACGCTCGGCAGCATAGCGCCGGGCGATGGCTCGCTGGTTCAAGGCGTGCCAGATGGTGATGCTGGGCATCAGAGGCGAACCGGTGATGCGTGCCACATCGTCCAGTTCGTCCACCACGCCGGGATCGGCTATGAAAGAGGGGCAGCCGGGCAGCATGGCGGCAAGTTCGTGGGCTATCAGACAACCTAAGTTGCAGGCGTGGGTACGCATGGCGTGGAGCATATCGTCCAACATGGCATCGTTCACGGCATACACACCGCCGGGAATGGGTTTCAACAATCCCCCACGGCCGACGATGGCATCGAACTTAAAGGGAATGTCATTGGCCTCCAGCGCTTCCAGCACCAAGTTCTTGCGAAATTCGAACTGGTCGATGATGCGGGGAAATCGGGAAAGCTCCTCCACCGAATGCCGGATGTTGAGTACCAAACGGGAAGTTTCATCCTCATAGACAGCTATTTTTGTCGAGGTGGAACCGGGATTTACTGCCAGTATCTTCATTGATTACGATTTACGATTTACGAGTTACAATTTACAAACTACAAATTACGAGTTACAATCAAGGCTATTCCGTCCCGCTGGTCAGGCAGGCCATGGCAATGCTGTAATACTTGGACAAACCAGAATCGCTGCGCGACGGTAATACCACCGGGCATGAGGGGCCTTGCAGCAACCCGGCCATATCGGCATGAGAAAACAGAGATACGGCCTTATAAAAAGCATTTCCCGATTCGATGTTTGGAAAAATCAGCACATCCGCCTCCCCGTCAATCGGTGATACAATGCCTTTGATGTTACCGCTCGTCTTTTCACATGACGTCTTTACATCCAGCGGACCGTCGATAATGACATTGCCGAACTCGCCGGCTTCTGCCAGTTCCACAATGTTGACATAGTCCAATGAATGGGGGAATTTGGTGCTGACCTTCTCCGTGCAATGAATCAGTGCGATGCGTGGTTGCTCTATCCCGAAATGGCGGCAGGCATGGATGGCATACCAAATCATTTCAATGCGCTGTTGCAGCGTAGGGCGGGGAATGACCGCAGCATCGGAGAAAAAGAGCAGTTTATCGTAAGTGGGTATCTGCATCACGGCCAGATGGGTCAGAATCTTTCCTTTGGGCAACAAACCATGCTCCTTGTCCAGAATGGCACGAAGCAGATTGTCGGTATTGATGATGCCTTTCATCAGGATGTCCGCTCCACCCTCGCGTACGATACGCACCGCCTCACGTGCCGCCTCATCGGGATCTTCTATATGCAAAGTGCTGACATATTGAGGATATTTCTTCAGGGTGGGATATTTTTCCAATATGGCAGAATCGCCAATCATCAGAAATTCCGCAATCCCCTCCTCCAGGGCACGAGATATGGCATACTCTGTATTAGGGTCATTGGCACAGACTACTGCAATGCGTTTCCTCTTATTCAAGGTTTTCAGGTGGGCTGTTAACTGGGCAAAGTTCCGTATCGGTTCCATAACGTTAGATTTTTAGCAAATATCTAAAAAAATGTCGAGAAATACAGCATTTGCCCCGTTGAAATTTCATATGTTTAATATCATTTTGATATGTCCACCGCAGATTACACGGATTTGAACAGCACACGTCCCCCTCTCCTCTCCCTCTCTTCTGTTAAAAAATCCGTGTTAATCTGTGATATCTGTGGTGAATTGTGTACTTTTGCCCCAAATAGATTGATAATATAATATGGGTAGTCTTATTTTCCCTCCGTTTCTGCAGGAAGGTGACCGTGCCATTATTCTCTCCCCTTCCAGCAAGATTGACAAATCTTTCCTGAAAGGCGCCTGCAAACGTTTGAAGTTCTGGGGGCTGGAAGTCGTATTCGCAAAGCATGCGGGAAGTTCCAACGGAACATATGCAGGAAGCATCCGGCAACGCCTTGAAGACCTGCAGGAAGCCATGGACGATGAAGAAGCCAAAGTCATATTCTGCAGCCGGGGCGGTTACGGAGCCGTACATCTGATAGGCAAACTGGATTTTACCAAGTTCAGGCAGCATCCCAAATGGCTCGTCGGATTCAGTGACATCACCGCCCTCCATAATCTGTTCCAGCAGAATGGCTTCGCGTCGTTGCACGCCCCCATGGCGCGTCATCTCACAGTAGAACCCGAAAACGACTTCTGCACGCTGGCACTGAAGGATATGCTGTTCGGTCGGTCGTTTGGAGGAATAAGAACATTCAGCTACGTCTGCCCGAGGCATAAGCTGAACCGTAAGGGAGAGGCAAAAGGTGTGTTGCGCGGCGGCAATCTGTCGGTGTTCTACGGGCTGCGCGGCACCCCCTACGATATTCCGGCCGAAGGCACCATCCTCTTTATCGAGGATGTGGGAGAACGCCCGCATGCGGTGGAACGCATGATGTATAATCTCAAACTGGGCGGTGTCCTCGAAAAGCTTTCAGGCCTCATCATCGGGCAATTCACCGAATACAGAGAAGACAAATCGCTGGGAAAAGACCTGTATGGCGCATTGGCCGATTTGATGAAGGAATACGATTATCCGGTGTCTTTCGGTTTTCCCGTCGGTCATGTCAGCAGAAACCTGCCGCTGATAAACGGTGCTGCAGTGACATTGGAAGTTGGAAAGAAAGAAGTGAAACTAAGTTTTAATACAGAAAGAGAATGAAACGGAATTATACATTTATCCCGTTGCTGCCTTTGCTGATTATAGCAATAGTAGCATGCAGCAACAAGAGCAGCAAGCATGCAGCCGATAATGACAGTGAGGGCGATACGCCCAAAGCGACTGTCCGAGTGCCCAAGTTCAGTGCAGACAGTGCATACCAATACATACAGGCCCAAGCGGATTTTGGTCCGCGCGTGCCCAACACCGCCGCCCACAAAGCCTGCGGAGAATTCCTTGCCAAGAAGCTGGAGGAATTCGGCGCCAAGGTATACAACCAGCATGCCGACCTGGTGGCTTACGACAACACTATCCTGAAGGCACGCAACATTATCGGCGCCTATAATCCGGAAAGCAAAAAACGTGTACTGCTCTGTGCCCATTGGGACAGCCGCCCTTATGCCGACCAGGATGCCGACAAGACGAAGCATCACAGCCCCATCCTGGGTGTGAACGATGGCGCCAGCGGTGCAGGCGTATTGCTCGAAGTAGCCCGCCAACTGCAACAGCAGGCTCCAGCCATCGGCATCGACATCATCTTCTTTGACGCCGAAGACTATGGCATCCCCTACTTCTATCAAGGTGCATACAAGAACGACACTTGGTGCCTGGGCTCGCAGTATTGGGGACGAGTACCCCACGTAGACGGCTATAACGCCCGCTACGGCATTCTGCTCGACATGGTGGGCGGCAAGAACGCCACCTTCTACAAGGAACAGTTCTCTCAAAGAACCGCCGGCAAGTACGTGAACAAGATATGGAACACAGCCCACCGACTGGGCTTCGGCAACTTCTTCCCCAAAGAAAAAGGTACCGAAGTGACAGACGACCACATGTATGTATACAACCTGCGGCAGATTCCCTGCGTGGACATCATTAACTATGACCCGAACTGCGACACCGGCTTCGGTGAATTCTGGCACACAACGGACGACAATATGGACATCATCGACAAGGGCACTCTCAACGCCGTGGGACAGACCTTGCTGGAAGTCATCTACAATGAGAAATAAACCAGTAAAACAGTAATTGCAAACAGTAAAACAGTGAATCTTATGATAAGTATCAACGAAGTACAAGATGAAGTAATTGCCGAATTCAATGATTTCGACGATTGGATGGACCGGTACCAACTTCTTATTGATTTAGGAAACGAGCAGGAACCGCTCGACGAAAAATACAAGACGGAACAAAACCTGATTGAAGGTTGCCAGAGCCGCGTATGGCTGCAGGCAGACGAAGTGGACGGAAAAATTATTTTCCAGGCCGAAAGCGACGCACTGATTGTGAAAGGAATCATTTCACTGCTTATCAAAGTACTCTCCGGGCACACACCGGATGAGATACTGAACGCCGACCTCTATTTCATTGATAAAATAGGACTGAAGGAACACTTGTCGCCCACCCGTAGCAACGGACTGCTGTCTATGGTAAAGCAGATGCGAATGTATGCGCTGGCCTTCAAAGCGAAAGGCATCTAAAGGTTACGACCGACAATATATAAACTAATAATCAGCAGATTATATTTACCGGATGTTTACCCTATAATGTAAAAGCCGTTACTCCAGAATGTAACGGCTTTTACATTATGAAGTAACGACGTTTACCATAGTATGTAAAGGCGTTTACCGTAGTATGTAAACGGAGTTTCTTAAGGCGGTAAGCATTTCAACCTCTACTTGCGCCTTCTTCTCCCCATTTATCCTTCCTTAAACTCCAATATATCCCCCGGCTGGCAATCGAGTTCCTTGCAGATTGCTTCCAGTGTAGAGAAACGGATGGCCTTAGCCTTTCCGGTTTTGAGAATAGAGAGATTGGCAGGCGTAATATCAATCTTCTCCGCCAGTTCGCCCAAAGATATCTTTCTCCGGGCCATCATTATGTCGAGGTTTACTATAATCATATAATTGTGCTTATTTATCAATTATCCTTTTCCCACTCACACCACCAGCCAGTGTACCGTTTCGTCAACCGGTAATAGCCATATATGCACAGATACATCCACGGCATTACAATATAGACTTTCCACTTCCCGTCAAAAGCCGGGAACAAGGGAGAAAATAGACAATACTTGCCAACAATAAAACCGCCACAAGTCCGGCAGCGAAATACAGACCATACTTCACACTTCTCCTCACATCGCACTCCTCCCTTTCATTAAATCGTCAAATCCTGCTCTTCCTTCATTTTCAATCCAATGGCGAATACTTCGCCTACAATCAGCGAACACAATCCCAGCACCAGCATAGTTCCACTGATGATGCCCGAGAGCTCCAATGTATATCCACGCAGCGAGAACACCTCACCGACATTGTAGAGGGTGATATAAGCAACCGAAAAAGAGCAGCAGAAACTGATAATCAAAGCCAGCCCCAAACGGCGCAGACGGCGTACATTCTTCCAATTGAAGATATCCGATTTATTTATGGAAATAATCAGCCGGACGAACAGTACAATGGCCCAGATATAGGCACCTATCTGCAAAAAGGTCAGCAACTTACTTGCAATCTGTTCCCAAAGGGCAGGATGGTCGTCAATGCTCACCACCATGGAAGAGTAGCTGGCAGGCACATACTTTCCGGTCTTCTCATTGTATACAGAATCCGAAAAGAGTTCACCTCCCTTCATTGTAAAGCTATGTGATTCCAAGCTTATATACTTCATATGCATCAGCTTCTGCCGCAACGCATGGGTATCTTCCTTTTCAGCCACAGATTCCACACCCAGTTTGGCTCCTATAAAGAAGAAATAGCCCGCTTCCAGAACCGAGTAACTCAGTACAAGCATTACCACCAGGCAGAGAATGTTCAATCTTCTTTTCATAATTCAGTTGTTGTTGTATTAGTATCAGATATATTATATTTATTCAGTTGTTTCAAGGAGACTAGAAGCAACAATATGAAAACCACTGCCCAAACCAGAGCATACGGGTTACTCAGCAGATGTGTCATATCCTCCATTTCAGGATGTTTCAGGCTCAGATAGACAGACAAGCCATTGTTCATGATGTGTATCAGAATACATGCCATCAGACTCCGTGTCTTATAATAAAGCCAGGCAAGCAAGAAACCAATGAGAGAAGCGCTTATTATCTGAGCCGGATTCAGATGGAAAATACCGAATATCAATCCGGAAAACAAGATAGCCTTTGCCGGACTGTATCTGCGAAGCAGCTCCTTGGTAATGGCACCACGGAAAAGAAGTTCTTCCAGCACGGGCCCCAGAACAGAAATACAGAGAATACCCAACCAACCGGATTGTAGCATGTCAAATGTTTGGTCCAACAAATTGGGCAAGAAAGTGAGTTCGGACATCAGAACAGCTATTATATACATGGAAGCCATTCCGGCAAGCAGGCTCCATGCCAGATAAGGAACTGACACCGGAGAGTACAGATGTTTGTCTCCCGTCAAGTAGTTCTTACGCCACAAGTACAACCCCATGAAAACGAAACCCAGCAACATGGTAGGTGCCACAGCAATCTCTCCCGCCTTGCCCGCGTCAAAAGCGCCATAAGCGAAATACGTATACAGCAGACAGAAAGGTCCTGCAAACAGTGCTCCTACAATCTGCATCAAAAAGTAAATCAATACTAGTTTTATTGCCGTTTTCATTGTTCTATTCGTCTAAAAGTTCGCAAAGATACACATTTTCTCTGTCAATCCGTCAAGCTGTGGCAACAAGTCCCGTCAGCAACGCCATCACCACAGAAAGTGACAATACCAACAGAGTAATACTCATGAATGCTCTTCTCATAACCTAATCCCCTCCCTTGTCTTTATAAAGTTCATTATTTTGTTTTTCGATAATCATTTATCGTTTTTCGATATGCAAATAAAAGACGTTTTCTTGATATGACAAAGAAAAGCAGAAAATATTTATCGAAAAACAATAAAAAGAAGAAGTGTTCCGCAACAAGAAATCTGTTATATAACACAAACAAATTATTTGTAATACAAACTAAAATCACTATTTTTAAGAAAATTATTAATATTAAATTGTACTATGATGAAAAAAATCAATCTGCAGACTAACAATTGCCTCAATCATGTTGTCAGTACTACTTTGCAACATGTCTATCCCCCATGATTCAAGCCACGAATTAACAAATCTTGCACTTCTCAACATAGAGGCTTTAGCTTCAGGCGAAGCCGAACCTATCAGGTTTAAAAGTTGCTATATGTATACCAGTACTACATTACTACCAGACGAACCGGCAACGTATGTTACAAAATGTAATGGCTGTTGCACCACAAAGGCAACCATGTGCATGTACACCGCCACATGCGCCGGCTCACAAATAATATATTAATAAACAATCCATCATGAAAAAACATCTTTATTTACTATCAATCTATACATTGCTCACTGCATGTGCAACGCAAACCAGCATACAAGAGCAGACGTTCATACAAAAAATAGAACCATTTCACGAGCAGAAGGTACTTCAAGCAGAAAAAATAAATGTAAATGAAGTGTTTGCCATTGATGGAATAGAAGTCAAGAAGAACAATATATTTGCAACAGATTCAAGAAATAGCAATCAGATGTTGTATCAATATTCACTTCCGGAATTCCAGTGTATTTACACAGGAGGAAGCAGGGGAGGAGCAGAAAACGAATTTCAGCTCCCCCCTTCCTTCTGCAAGAGCACTTCGGAAAAGGTCTATATTTTCGGATACAATCCATTTGTTATCAAAAGTTTTACATTAGACGGCAATAACCGGCTAACCCTTGAAAAAGAGTTCACACTACCTGCCTCTACCCCGACAGCAAACTTTATGAATATAGTCAATGACTCATTATTAATATACAGCACATATCCCGACAAGCTCAACATTCAGAAAATCAATCTGATGTCCCGGCAGCCCACAGGAGAAATTATTATCGGACAAGAGGAACACAAAGAGATATTTTTTGATGAGAACAAGGGGTATCTGGCAGCCAATGACTCTCTGATTATTTATGCCTATACCTATAAAAAGCAAATTGACATCTATGGGATAAACGACATGAAGCTCCGCAAAAGACTTATTGGAAACGAAACCCGCCCTCATATCATAATAGGAGATATCAAAGAAACAATATTTCACCAACGAGAAATAGTCGCATGTAAAAATTACTTTTACATACGATGTCCCAGAGAAAAAGAAGGCTGCTTCATAGAAGTATACGACTATTCCGGACGTTCCATCGCCAAATACGAATTGGACATCCTATTATATGCTTTCAGTATTGACGAAGAGCACAGAACCATATACGGCTATAACAATGACATATTTGAAGAAGGCTTCTTAAAGTATATTTATTAAAAGCCGGAAAGTACTTCTTTTATTTCTTCTTCATCCCTACGGATACGGGCCACCAGTTGTTCAACCGTACCAAACTTCAGCTCCGGACGCATGTAGCGAACGAAGGATACCCGTATCGGACTATTATAAATGTCTGCATTGAAATTGAAAATATGGACTTCAATGCTACGGTCTGCCCCATTGGCTAAAGTTGGCCGATAGCCTATACTCAACATTCCTCCGTACCGGACTCCCTCTAAATGCACATGAACAGCATACACTCCATCGGCAGGAATCAGCTTGTCCGAATCGGAAACACGGAGATTAGCCGTAGGGAAACCGATCTTACGCCCCACCTGATAGCCGCCGACAACCGTACCGTCCAAAAAGAAGTCGTATCCCAGATACTCGGCAGCTTCCGAAACGTTTCCCTCCTGCAACAAACTACGGATAACCGAAGAGCTGACAGTACCCTCCGTCTCAGATGCCTCCTTCCTATAAGAATACGCGCGAGCAAGAAGCACCTCCATACCCAGTTCGCAGCCATAACGCACATAATCCTCAAAACCGTCACTACGGTTATGCCCGAAACGATGGTCGTACCCCACTACCAAAGCTTGTATCTGATAGCGCTCCTTCAGTATGGACATAAATTCCCGTGCCGAAAGCCGGGCTATTTCAGGAGTAAAATCAAACATCATGCAATAATCCACCCCAGTCTTGGCAAGCAGGGAAACTTTCTCATCACAAGTGGTCAATAACTTCGGATGATAATCGGCCTGCATCACTTTACGCGGATGCACCGGGAAAGTCACGACCGATGAAGCAAGGCCACGCCCGGCAGCTACCGCACGCACTTGTTCTATCAGGTAGCGGTGCCCCCGATGTACTCCGTCAAAGAAACCGATAGTGGCTACGTTCGGACGAATGTCAAAGCCCGGAGTCTCACAAAACAACTGCATGTCTCCAGTCCTCATGGGCCTTTGGCGTATAGGTAGAAATACCCAACGCCTCCGCTGTCCGGCAATTGGCCTCAGAATCGTCAATAAAAAGAGTCTCGTTAGGAAGAATACCGGTCTCATCCAGTACTTTCCGGAATATATCGGCATCCGGTTTTGCCATCTTCATCTCATAAGAGAGATAGATATGCTCAAAAAAGTCCTCCGCACAGAAAGCCTTGTAGCGAAACGCGTGCAGGCACGACCATTGCCAATGGATTTCATTGGTGTTGCTCAGCAAATAGACAACATATTTTTTGCGCAGTTCCAACAGTAAATCCAATTTAAAGGTAGGAATACCCACCAGGAAACTGTTCCAGGCGTCATCTATCCGGGCGTCAGTCACCGGTTTTCCTATCTTCTCGCGAATCACTTCCCGAAACTCCGCACTGGTAATCAATCCTTTTTCATATTTCTGGAAGAAATCCTGCTGGTGGTAGAGGTCCAGCATGACTTCCACGTCTGGCAATCCCAGCTTTCTGAAATTCTCTAAACAGCGCTGGCGGTCCAAATCAATCAGAACTCCGCCAAAATCAATAATAAGATTCTTGACTCCTATTCTTTCCATCACCTATTTCTGTGTTAAACGTCGGACAAAACGAACAAGTTCACCTATCCACAAGACAAATGAGGTAGAAACGGCAATCGCCATCCAAGTCATAAAATCGAGCGGCACTGTGCGGAACACAGCTCCACCAAACTGTACAATCAGTATCTGTCCACCCAAAATGGCGAGTATAATCAGTTCCATGCCGTAAGATTTGGAAATGCCCTTGAACGCCGAGTCCGAAGTGCCGAACACACGTGCATTGAACAAATTCCAGAACTGAAGCATAACAAAGAACGTGAAAAACACGGTCAGCCGATAGGTAGTCATACCCCCTTCCTCATTGTTAAACCAAAAGAGCATTCCCATAAGCAATACCAGAAAGGCAAAGCCCATTCCCAGAATGTTATACCTCATGGACTTGGTTATAATGAAATCCGTACTCTTACGTGGCTTTTCCTTCATCACGCTCTCACTGGGCGGAATGGACGCCAGAGCCAGGGCCGCAAACGTATCCATAATCAGGTTTACCCACAACATCTGCGTGACAGTCAAAGGAAGCGTCGTACCCACCAGTGAGCCTAGAAGAACGATAAACAAAGCCACAAAATTGATAGTCAGCTGAAAAACGATGAAACGCTGTATATTTTTATATAAAGAACGTCCCCACATCACAGCCGTACCTATACTGTTGAAGGAGTCATCCAGCAGCGTGATGTCGCTGGCCTCCTTGGCAACGGAAGTTCCGGTACCCATCGAAAGTCCCACTTGCGCATGGTTCAGCGCAGGAGCATCATTCGTACCGTCACCCGTCACAGCCACTACCGCACCTTTCTGCTGCAACAGTTGTACCAGACGCTGCTTGTCTGTGGGGCGTGCACGCGACATTATCTTCAAATCCATCACACGGTCCAATGCCTCCTCATCCGTCAATTCGGCAAATGCAGCTCCCGTAATGCGGTTCTTTTCCGTATCCTCCGGTTTCCACAGACCAATCTGACGTGCTATCTCGGTAGCCGTGCCCGGTGTATCTCCCGTCACAATCTTCACTCCGATACCCGCCGACTGGCATTTGGCAACGGCCGCAGGCACATCCGGACGGATAGGATCACTGATGGCAACCACACCGAGGAACGACAAGTCATTTTCAGCAACCAATGACACACAATCAGACGCTTCCGCATCATCCACAATCTTGAATGCAAAGCCAAGTGTACGCATAGCCATATTCTGGTAGTTGAGCAACTGAGCCTCCACTGTAGAACGGTATTCCACCGCATCCACACGCTTGCCGTCCAACATGACATCCTTGCATTTACCCAAAACAATCTCGGGAGCTCCCTTCACATACAGCACCTTCTTCCCAATCAGGGGAGATTGCACCAAGGTAGCCATAAATTTCCTTTCTGTTGAGAAAGTCAGCTGGTCGATAACCGTAGCTTTCTCACGCAACGCCAGATAGTCGCATTCTTGGCTGTTCAGCCAAAGCAGTAGTGCCACCTCCGTAGGATTACCCACCCCTTTCGGCTTCTCACCAGCCACCTCCTCTTCCAGGAAAGCAGTAGAGTTAGCACTGATACCTTCCATCACCAGCTTACTGAGGTCATCATTCCTCAGCTGCCCGTTATTCTTCAAACCATAGAAATTGGGTTCATGCACCTGCATCAGATTTTGGGTCAATGTACCGGTCTTGTCGGTACAAATCACTGTAATGGCTCCCATCGTCTCGCATGCATGCATCTTGCGCACCAGGTTGTTGGTGGAGAGCATGCGGCGCATATTCAACGCCAGACTGAGTGTCACGCTCATCGGCAAGCCTTCGGGCACAGCCACCACAATCAGGGTAACTGCCATCATAAAGTATTGCAAAGTAGCCTGCAAGGCCGGCAGCCAATCACGGAAAGTATAGAATGAAGAAAAGTCATAGACCAGTAGCACATCTTTTACAAAGGAAATGAGAAAAGCCAGACCAGCCACGGAAAAACCTATCTTTCCAATCAAGTTAGCCAATTTGGACAACTGGATATTCAACGGAGTAGGCTCCGTATTCTGTTCGGTACTTTGACGTGCCACTTTACCGATTTCCGTAGCATCACCCACAGCCTCCACACGCATGGTGCCATGTCCGTCCACCACCGTTGTACCGCGCAAAATGCGGTTGGAAGCATACGTAGCCTCTTCGTCAAAGTCAGCTTCTACGGTAGTTTTCGTCACTACCGGTTCACCGGTCAGATTCGATTCATTCACTTGCAGGGAAATAGCTTCCAGCAATTCACCGTCTGCCGGAACCTCTTCACCGGTTTCCAGCACCACTATATCACCCACCACTACATCTTTACGGGGAATCTCCTGCACATGTCCGTTACGAATTACTTTCACCAAAGTTTCTTCGTTCACTGCGTTCAGCAAATCAAACTTCTTTCCGGCATCATACTCAAAGAAGAAACCGATACTGGTAGCCAGCAGAATGGCCACTATAATGCCGATAGTCTCGGCATATTCATTCTCTACAATGGAAATAATCAAAGAAAACAGAGCGGCAACCAGCAATACCCTTACTACGGGGTCCTCAAACTTCTCCAGATACAATTTCCATAAGGAAGGCCGTTTAGGAGGCGTCAATAAATTTACTCCATGTTCGTCGCGGCTCTTCCGCACTTGTTCGTCGGTCAGTCCGACATGATAATAATCATCCTTTATTGCAGTCATGCAAGTCTTTTCAGGTTTTAATTTCAAAACGCAAAAGTACAACAATAATCCGGGAAAACAATACCGAGATAATTCTTTCAGAACAGAATCACATGGCCCTTTCATTTTATTGCTCAACAACAAAACAAATAAACCGCGGAAATGTTATTATAAAAGAATCAATAAAAAAGGAAAGTTATGGAAAAGTACATTTGCACCGTATGCGATTACGTCTATGATCCCGAACTGGGAGATCCTGAAAATGGAATAGAACCGGGAACATCTTTCGAAGACCTTCCCGAAGATTGGGTTTGCCCTCTGTGTGGAGTAGGTAAAGAAGAATTTGAGAAAGCGTCCTAAGACGCTTTCTTTTCTTTTATATCGCTGCTGGCTTCCACTACATTCACCACATAGTCGCCCAGCTTTTCGCATTCCGCAATGATGTCCATATAATAGACGCCCATCTGATAATCATATTCCTTGTTGTTCACATCCAGAATATTCTGGTTCTTCAGCTGGTTGCGGTAATTATTGATTTCGTTTTCTACGTTGAAGGATTTATTCACATCAACAATTTGGTTCTCGGGACGTTCCACAACCTTAATCATCTGCGACAAGGCGTCATCCGTCAGTTTCATCATGAAGTGGACATGGCCGTATTGTTTCTCCGTAAAGTCCTTATTGGTCTGCCGCTTCCGGCTGATGGTACGGGCAAGGTTGTAACAACTGTCACCGATACTCTCTATCTCAGTCACCTCGCGCAGCATGGCACGTATCTGCAACTTACTTTCCGAACTCAAGCGTCCTTCCGACACTTGATTCAGGTAGTTGGCTATTTCCAGTTCCATGCTGTCACTGATATTCTCATATTTCTCGATGCGGCTGAACAGTTTGTTGAAGTCATCGTCCTTCTCCGTGTGCAACAAGTCCTTCACCATTCCGAACATGCGGTGTGTACGTTCGGCAAACAAATGGATTTCCTTTCGCGCTTCCAGAATAGAAAGTTCGGCAGTAGAAAGCAACCCTCGGGAGATGAAGCGCAAACGATATTCCTCGTCCGAATCTTTCAGCGGCAACAGCATGCAGACAATCCGCTCGATGGCCTTCACAAACCAGATGAGCAACAACACATTGAACACATTGAACGCCGTATGGAAAGCAGACAGTTCAAAAGCCACACGGGTAGCAGGGTCTGTCTGGTGCATCACATCCGCCACAAACCACGAAACGCAACGGGTGAAGGGGTGGAAAACGACGAGCACCATAATGACACCAAACACATTGAACAGCAAATGGGCCAATGCTGCCCGCCTCGCCTGCGTATTACCGGTCAATGCCGCCAGATTGGCGGTAATCGTCGTACCGATGTTCTGCCCCATGGCAAGTGCCGCACCCAGCTCAAAGCTAATCCATCCGTTAGCACACATGATAAGGGTAATGGCCATGGTGGCTGCCGAAGCCTGTACAATCATTGTGATGACCGCCCCCACCAGCACAAATATCAATATGGAAAGAAAACCAAGGTCAGTCCACTCCTGCACAAAAGCCAACATCTCCGGATTCTTGCCCAAATCCGGAGAATAGACCTGCAAGTAAGAAAGTCCCATAAAAAGGAATGAAAAACCAAAGATGAATTCACCGATGGACTTCCGGGTACTCTTCTGAGAAAAGAGAAGCGGGATACCTATCGCCAACAGCGGAAGAGCAAAAGCAGCGATATCGACTTTAAACCCGAAAACCGAAATAAGCCATGCAGTGACCGTAGTACCCACGTTAGCTCCCATAATCACACCGATGGACTGGGAGAGAGTAAGCAAACCTGCATTAACGAAACTCACCACCATGACCGTGGTTGCCGAAGAGGATTGGATGAGCGCGGTAATCAAAATACCAGTCAGCACGCCGGTCACCCTATTGGTTGTCATTGCGGTCAGAATCGTCCGCAATCTGTCACCGGCAAATTTTTGCAGCCCCTCACTCATGATCTTCATTCCGTAGAGAAACAATGCCAATGAGCCGAGTAGCTTTAAAAAATCATAAAAAGAATATTCCATCTTTAATTATTTAAGGTGTTTCATTCTTTCATGTGTTATAATGTCCTATATTTAACGTATTAATTCACAAAAACAGAACAATATGGAGCACATGTTACAAATTTGTTGCAAAAATAACAATATTTCCCAGAAATTCCCTATCGGGAGCTCACTTTTGGATATTTATTCCGGTTTTAATCTTGATTTCCCCTATCAGGTGGTCAGTGCAAAAGTAAACAACCGTTCCGAAGGACTGAGCTTCCGGGTATACAACAATAAGGACGTAGAATTTCTCGACATACGCGATTCCTCAGGCATGCGCACATACGTCCGTTCCCTCTGCTTCATTCTTTATAAAGCAGTCAGCGAACTGTTCCCGGAAGGGAAACTGTTCGTCGAGCATCCGGTATCCAAAGGATATTTCTGCAACCTGCGCATCAGCCGTCCTATCGAGTTGGAAGATGTTACAGCAATCAAGAAACGGATGCAGGAAATCATCGCCGAGGACATCCCCTACCACCGTATCGAATGCCACACCGCTGAAGCTGTGCGCATCTTCAGCGAACGGGGCATGGACGACAAGGTAAAACTGCTGGAAACCTCCGGCTCCCTCTACACCTACTATTACACACTGGGCGATACCATAGACTACTATTACGGCAACCTGCTGCCAAGTACCGGATATGTCTGGCTGTTTGACATCGTGAAATATTACGACGGCCTGCTGCTGCGCATCCCCGACAAGGCAAATCCAAACGTTCTGGAAGAGGTGGTGAAGCAAGAGAAAATGCTCGACGTATTCAAGGAACATCTGCACTGGAACTACATCATGGGACTGAGCAACGTAGGCGATTTCAACATGGCTTGCGAAGAAGGTCATGCCACCGACCTCATTAATGTGGCCGAAGCCCTGCAAGAAAAGAAGATAGCCCAAATAGCCGATGATATTTACCACCGCAGCGAAAACGGGAACCGCGTGAAACTCGTGCTCATATCCGGTCCCTCATCCTCCGGAAAGACCACCTTCAGCAAGCGCCTCAGCGTACAGTTGATGACCAATGGCCTGCGTCCCTATCCCATCTCGCTGGACAACTACTTCGTGGACCGAGAAAACACCCCCCGCGACGCAAACGGCAATTACGACTACGAATCACTCCACGCCCTCGACCTCGAGCTCTTCAACACCCAGCTACAGGCACTGCTCCGCGGCGAGGAAGTAGAACTGCCCCGTTTCAATTTCACTCTTGGGAAGAAAGAGTATAAAGGAGACAAGCTGCGCATCGACGAACATACCATCCTCATTCTGGAAGGCATCCATGCCCTGAATCCCGAACTAACCCCACAGATTCCCGCCGCCAGCAAATACAAAATTTATGTATCTGCTCTGACCACTATCTCGCTGGACGACCACAACTGGATTCCAACTACGGACAACCGTCTGCTACGCCGCATCATCCGCGACTTCAATTACCGCGGCTATTCGGCACAAGAAACCATCTCACGCTGGCCCAGTGTACGTGCCGGCGAAGACAAATGGATATTTCCCTATCAAGAAAACGCCGATGTCATGTTCAACTCTGCCCTATTGTTCGAATTTGCCGTGCTCCGTTGCCATGCCGAACCTATTCTGAGCAGCGTTCCCCGCAACTGTCCGGAATATGCAGAAGCGTACCGGTTACTGAAATTCATCAAATACTTCACTCCCGTACAGGACAAAGAAATTCCACCTACATCCTTATTGAGAGAATTTTTAGGAGGCAGCAGTTTTAAATACTGAGTTTTTATCCTACCTTTGTAGGCCAATAAAAACAAACTTACACATGAAAAAAATAATTTCGATATGTCTGCTGGTTGCCTTATGTATTTGCAGCCAGACTCATGCACAGAGCCGTGCAGACGAACTCATGAAGCAAGCGCAAGAAAGCTTGGAAAAAAAAGAGTATATCAGGGCGCGCTATCTTTTCCTGCAAGCCTACAACTCTTTTTCCACCCACGACAAGTACGAAAAAGCCGTGGAATGCGGCATCAATGCCAGTGCCCTCTATCATCGGGAAAATTATTATAAAGAGGCTTTCGAATTGTTGCGCGGTGCCGAGCAAATGGTGAACAACGGTGAACAGAAGAGCGAAAAGACCATGCCCGACCTACACTTCCGCATCAGCAAAGAACGCCTGCAGATGTACATCAACCTGAAGAACCCGGCACGTGCCAAAGAGCAACTGGCCCGACTGGAGGAAACCGCCAAGGCTTCGCGCAACGATTCCCTGAACAACGACCTGCTTTATACGCAGGCCAATTATTATTACACCTTCGGCATGAATGCGCAAGGCGATGCCGCCATCAACCGGTTGATAGGGCAATACAAGGAACTGAAAAGCTATGACAAAGTGAACGAGTGCTACAAGACGCTCATCGGCATAGCCCGAAAGGCCAATAACGCCGGACTGGTGGCACGCACCTACGACAAGTACATCCTATGGACTGACTCCGTAAAGGCACTTACGGCACAAGACGAACTGAACGTCCTGAAGCGGAAGTATGACGAAAGCCTGGTCACCATTCAGGAGAAAGACGACTCTCTGAGCGCCAAGCAATACATCATCATCGGTCTCTGCGTATTGGCTGCCATCCTTGCCGCAGTCCTGATATTCGGCACCATCGTATTGTTGCGCTTCATCGTCCTTACCCGCAAGCAGAAGAAAACCATCAGCATCGCCAACGAGCACAACGAACTGAAAACAAAATTCATTCAGAACATTTCCGCCCAGATGGAGCCGACACTGGATACACTCGACGCTTCGCTGCCCGGAGTAAAAGCCCTGCATACATTCTCCAACCACATTCAGGAACTGTCCGAACTGGAAAGCACCTTGTCCGAACCTTACGAAATGCAGGAAAAGAACATCTCCACCTTCTGCGAGAGCATCATGGACAAGATTAAGGGAAAGACACAGGAAGACGTCACCCTTGCCGTCAATGCTCCCAAGCTGAATGTTAAAATCAATCCCGAACAATTGGAACGTATCTTGCTCCACCTGTTGGAGAACGCCGCCCAATATACTCCCGCCGGTGGTAAGATATGGCTGGACTTCAAAAAACGCGGTGCGCGCACCCACCAGTTCATCGTCAGTGATACTGGTTGCGGCATTCCCGAAGAGCAACACGAAAATATCTTCAAACCCTTCACCGAAGTGAAGGACCTGACGCAAGGCGACGGCCTGGGACTGCCCATCTGCTCACTGATAGCCACCAAGATGAACGGCAGCCTGACACTGGACAGCGGATACAGCAAGGGAGCACGGTTTATACTGGAGCTACACGCATAAACCATCATTCTCCTATCCATCGGCATTGCAGCCGCAGTGGTAGTAACTTAAAAGGGGTGGAAGCAAGTTTTGCTTCCACCCCTTTTAAGTTACTACCACTGCAATATTGCCACTACAATAAATTAATTCCCTGTTATACTAACTATTAACAACAAGTAGCACTTCTTATTAATTACATGCGAACACGCAACAAATATCTTGCAGACACGTTGTTAATTTCTTCTTCCCCCTCCGAAATAATCCGTTGCAAGGAGTCCTCTAAATGCCATGCCCGACACCAGCCAGGCAAAGATAATATCGTGTCACCGGCAGGCTGATAAGGACAAGCCAAGAAACTGTTTTGATTTCGTTTAAAAGTTTATCAGTTGGTAGTTTTCTATCATTTTTGTATCTTTAAGTATAACGACCAAATCATATTTAAAGAGTTATAAAATGGGATATTGTACCGACCTAACTGATAAATGGATTGTGGAAAGGACTTTTTCATGGTTTGAGAACTTTAGAAGACTCAGTAAAGACTATGAAGTACTTACGGAAACTTCACAAGCCATGATATACCTAGCCATGATACAAATTATGCTAAACAGAATAAAATGATAAAATCAAAACAGTTTCTAATTGTTGTACGACTACCGCCACTGAAATAATAGCTTTGCAAAAATGGAGTGGCATGGAAAGAGGCATGCTCGGCTTAAACGTATATGGCGAAACAGCCGAAGATTTCTATCAAGAAGCCATGTTGGACTGTCAGTCGTTTGTCTTCTAAAGAATATCAAATGCTGGCTCCCATCAAGCAAGACTATCTGAACAAAAATACGGAATTAATCCCAAATCCTGGCTGATAACATTTTTTTTATAAAAACAAATTAAGATGTACCTAAAGTGAAGTGTTCCTAAAAGTCTGACAAAAAGCTTTTAGGGTGTGAATCACTTTAGACACATCTTTTCTTAAAAATATGACTCTTAATAAATAATCTTAATATTCAATAGGAAAATCGCTATTTTTTCTTATTTTTACAGCATCAAATATTAACAATGTGAATAAAAAGAAATTATTTCACCATGAGCAAACTAACCCAATTATTTGCATGCTTTTCCTTAATGGGAAGCAGTATGCTGGCTCAAAGTAGCCCTGACCTTAAATTACCTTATTGGCAAGACGTACAGACAACGAGTGTAAACAAAGAAGCACCACGTACCTCTTTCATGACCTACGCAGACCGTACACAAGCCATGAGCGGACAATTTGAAAAAAGTCCATACTACCAATTACTCAACGGGACATGGAAGTTCTTTTATGTCGATGCCTACAAAGACCTTCCCGCCGACATCACCTCTCCTACTGCAAGCACAGAGGGCTGGCACGACATTCAAGTGCCGGGCAACTGGGAAGTACAAGGCTTCGGAACGGCCATTTATACTAATCACGGCTACGAGTTCAAACCTTATAAACCTCAGCCGCCCCTATTGCCCGAACAGAATCCCGTAGGCGTCTACCGACGAAATTTCACGATTCCGGACGACTGGAACGGACGAGATGTATATTTGCATGTGGCCGGTGCCAAATCGGGATGCTATGTATATGTCAACGGTAAAGAAGTCGGTTACAACGAAGATTCCAAAAATCCTGCGGAATATTTGATTAACCCATATTTGCAACCGGGAGAAAACACACTGACATTCAAGATTTTCCGTTGGAGCACCGGGTCTTATTTAGAGTGCCAGGACTTTTGGCGCATGAGCGGAATCGAACGTGATGTATTCTTGTATGCGCAGCCCAAGGCTTCCATCAACGACTTCCGCATTACCTCTACACTGGACGACAGCTACAAAAACGGTATCTTCCGGCTGAATGTAGACCTGAAAAACAATGGAAGCAGTAATGCCTCCCTGACCATCGACTACGAACTGACAAACGATTCGGGCAAGCCGGTCGCCACGGGAAAGAAAACAGTTTCCATCTTGGCAGGAAAGAAAGCAACGGCCTTTTTCGAACAACAATTGCCTAATATAAAGACCTGGACGTCTGAGAATCCCAACCTCTACAAATTACTGATGACCGTCAGCGAAGAGGGCAAGGTGAATGAAGTCGTACCCTTCAACGTGGGTTTCCGACGCATCGAGATAAAGGAAATTGACCAAAAGTCAGCAAACGGACAAAACTACGTAGTCCTCCTTATTAACGGGCAACCACTGAAGCTAAAAGGTGTGAATATCCATGAACACAATCCCGAAACCGGTCACTACATAACCGAAGAGCTGATGCGCAAGGATTTTGAACTGATGAAACGCGCCAATATCAACACGGTTCGTCTGTGCCATTATCCGCAAGACCGCCGTTTCTATGAATTGTGCGACGAATATGGCTTGTATGTATATGACGAAGCCAACATCGAGAGCCACGGCATGTACTACGACCTGCGCAAAGGTGGTACACTGGGCAATAACCCCGAATGGCTGAAAGCTCATATGCACCGCACCATCAACATGTTCGAACGCAATAAGAACTATCCTTCAGTCACCTTCTGGTCACTGGGTAACGAAGCCGGAAACGGTTATAATTTCTATCAGACTTACCTGTGGGTGAAGAATGCGGACAAAGACATCATGAACCGTCCGGTGAATTATGAACGCGCCCAATGGGAATGGAATTCCGACATGTATGTTCCGCAATATCCATCAGCAAGATGGCTGGAGAACATCGGTAAGATGGGCAGCGACCGCCCGGTAGTCCCGTCCGAATATGCACATGCCATGGGCAACTCTACCGGCAGTCTTTGGGAACAATGGAAAGCTATCTACAAATATCCCAACCTACAAGGCGGATATATTTGGGACTGGGTAGACCAAGGTATTGCCGTGAAAGACGAGAACAACCGCCTCTATTGGGCCTACGGAGGCGACTTCGGAAAAAATATGCCGAGTGACGGAAACTTCCTCTGCAATGGTATCATCAATCCCGACCGTAATCCCCATCCCGGATACAGCGAAGTGAAATACGCGCATCAGAACATCGCTTTTGAAGCTGAAGACTTGGCAAACGGCAAGTTCACCGTAAAGAACCGCTTCTACTTCACAAACCTGAAGAAGTATCTGATTCATTACGAAGTAAAGGAAAACTCCAAGACCATCCGGGGCGGCAAAGTATCTCTGGATATCGAGCCGCAAGGAAACAAACCTCTGAACGTAAATGTAGGCGGACTGAAACCCAAGGCTGGAACCGAATATTTCGTTGAGTTCAGAGTGACGACTACCGAACCGGAAGCATTGATTTCCGTCGGTTATGAAATTGCGAAAGAACAGTTCCTTCTGCCCATCGCCCCCTTGGCACGTACCTACAAAACAGAAGGTAGCATGCTGAATTGCAACGACAAGGATAACCTTTTGGAAGTAGCTTCTTCTAAAGTACAGTTTGTCTTCAACAAGGCTACCGGACTGGTTACTTCTTACAAAGTGAACGGTACGGAGTACTTTAAGGACGGCTTCGGGCTTCAACCTAACTTCTGGCGTGCACCGACAGACAACGATTATGGCAACCAAGGCCCCAAACGCCTGCAAATCTGGAAAGAAGCAAGCAAAGACTTCCGGATAGCCGAGGCAAGTGTCCGGAAGGAAGGCAAAGATGCCGTGCTGACAGCCAAATACCTCCTGCCTGCCGGCAACCATTACATCGTAACCTATCGTATTCACCCCTCCGGTGTGGTAAAAGCCGATTTCACATTTACTCCCACCGGAATCAAGGCTGCCAAGACAGAAGTTTCGGAAGCAACCGTAACGGCTACTTATACACCGGGAAATGAGAATATGCACAAGGTTTCTTCCGACTTGGTTGTTCCGCGCATCGGCATCCGTTTCCACCTGCCGGCAGAGATGAACCAAGTGACTTATTTCGGACGTGGTCCTGAAGAGAACTATATCGACCGCAACGCAGGTGTCACCGTAGACCTTTACAAAAGCACGGCAGAACAGATGTACTACCCATACGTACGTCCGCAAGAGAACGGTCATCATACCGATACCCGTTGGCTATCCGTAGGCAAGAAGAATGGCAAAGGGCTGACTATCTATGCCGATCAGACTATCGGTTTCAATGCGTTGCGCAATGCGATTGAAGACTTTGACAGCGAAAACAACGTAAACAGAGATTATCAATGGAACAACCGCAATGCGGCAGAGCTGAAACATGACGTCTCGACTGCCAGAAACATCAAGCCTCGCCAGACACATATCAACGATATCACGCCCAAGAATTTCGTAGAAGTTTGTATAGACATGAAGCAGATGGGAGTAGGCGGATATGACAGCTGGGGCTCCAAGCCCGAACCTCAATATCTTATTCCTGCCAATCGGGAATATAAATGGGGATTCACAATAGTACCAATGTAATTGGAGAACAGTTTGAGTAAGGAGGAAAACATCAGGAGAAACACTCCTTATCCATAGATATAGAAAGAACCGTATCATTTAAATGATGCGGTTCTTTCTATTTTCAGGCATGAGTCACTCACTTCAGCCACGTAGCCCGTTTCCACAGATATTCCATTGGGCCATGCCCGTAGCGATGTAACCACCACCGGCAGAAGGCCAATTGCAGCACGAAAATCAAGGCACCCACCAGCACACTGGCTGTAATGCCCAGTTTATCGTGCAGACCGAATCCCCAGTTATAGAACAACATAGAACCTATAACACTCTGCATGATGTAATTGGTCAGGCTCATACGGCCGTAAGGGATAAGATAGTTCAGGCATTTCTGCAAATCAGTGCGGTAATAAGCATTCAGCACAGCCGATACAAGCAACAGCATAAAAGCGAACTTATACAACGAAGACACCACCAGCAGTAGCGGTATACGCACCGAAGCATTTTCTACAAAATCAGGCAACATGTTGCCTAACCCATAGAGTGGGAAAAAGGCTACCAAAGAACCACACAACACCTTGTTCCAGAATTTCAGATTGTCCTTTCGGAACAACTCCCGGCGGCCTATCAAATAGCCGAAAAGGAAAAGAGCCGCAGTCTGGAATACACGCCCGTTGTCCCACGCCCATGCCAGACTGGCCAATTGTCCTTCCCACAGATTGACACACAAGGTTTCAAGGAAGGTGCCATGGCTCTGTGCCTGAAATGTGGCGGCCCACAGACTACCCGTCGGCAGGGCAGGTGTCATGAAAGTAGAATCAAGGGCGGCACGTACAACATAATAAAGCGGCAACGGCTGAACGAGTAACACGCAAGCCAAGACAAATATCCACTTGTCACGCAGACGGCACACCAGCGGCAAGATGAACCCCACCAGTGAATAGAGCACCAGCACCTCGGCAGTAAAAAACGATGCGTTCAAGTTGCCGATAAAAAACAGCAACACCAACCGCCAACAGAAACGCAGACGGAAATCTCGTCCACGCAATCGCTGGTTGTCGTACTGAATAAAGTAACTGAAGCCGAAAAGCAGGGCAAACACGGCATACGCCTTTCCCCCGAAAAGAAAGAAAAGTCCGTCCCACACAGCACGGTCGGTAAAGGCCAGCCATGCACTCCGTCCCGCCTCGTCAGGGAAGGAGTAGAAATTAAAATGCTCAATCGAATGCAGCAGGATGATACCCATCACCGCCAGTCCACGCAACACATCGGCCACATCGACCCGTGCGTGCTTCTGTATCTGTTGTTCCATCTGTTTATATCCGTTAATTTTCATTCTTCCTGTCTACTTACCTTCATCATAAAGCCTGCCATGCGCTTTGGTTCAGCGCAACGCCTCCACCTCTTCCGGTGTCAACGGAATTTTCTTACCCAAACGGCGTGCCCCCGTTTCAGTAACCAGATAATCTTCCTCATTACGGATGCCACCGAAATCACGGTATTCCTCTACCTTATCATAATTGATAAAATCAGCGAATTTCTTCTCCCCCTTCCAAAGGTCAATCAGTTCGGGAATGAAATAGATGCCCGGCTCAACCGTAAAGACAAAGCCCGGTTCCAGAGGAATGGCAAGGCGCTGACTCTTGCGACCGAACTGCGTACTCTTGGGCTGACCGTCATAGCCGACCCAAAGTTCACCTAAATTTTCCATATCGTGCACGTCCAATCCCATCATGTGTCCCAGTCCGTGAGGATAGAACAGTGCATGAGCACCTTCGCGTACGGCATCTTCGGCATTGCCCTTCATCAATCCCAGCTCTTTCAGCCCCTCCACCATCACTTGGGCAGAAAGTTCGTATACCTTCATATAAGGAATGCCCGGGCAAAGCGCTTTAACAGCCTCCAGGTGCATGGCGTTCTGAATTTCGTAGACGGCACGCTGCCGGGAAGTAAAAGTCTTGTCGGCAGGCACGGTGGACGACATGTCGCCACAGTAACCCGAAGGAAGTTCGGCACCGGCATCAATCAGGAATAAATCTCCCGGTTTCACTTCGTTTCCATGATAGTGGTTGTGTAAAGTCTGACCGTTAATAGTAGCAATCGTTGCAAAAGACAGCTCACAGTTGTTCATCTCGGCAATTCGGCTCATTTCGGCCACCACTTCATACTCGTACATTCCCGGACGAAGCACCTTCATGGCCGTGATGTGCATATCGGCAGTCACATCGCATGCCTTTTCTATTTCCACTATCTCTTCTGCCGATTTGTAGTTGCGCTGTGCCACCACCGCACGGATAAACGGCACGGAGCCTTCCTGACGTGCCGGAGGAACACCCAGCCAGTCCATCAGCTTCAATTTGTGCTCGGCACGATAAGGAGGCAGATAATGAATGGTCTGCCCCATCTGTACAGCCTTATGCAAATAGCTGACGATATCGGCAAAAGGACGGGTTTCGGAAATGCCCACAGCAGAAGCCTTTTCGTGAAGGGTGGGCTGGGTACCCATCCATACGATATGGTCGATAGTCAACTCATCACCGAAAATAATTTCCTTATCTTCATCTATGTCGATAATTGCCGACAATCCGGCAAACGACAAGCCAAAATAGTAGAGAAAAGTGGAATCCTGACGGTAACGGAAAGTATTGTCCTCATAGTTCAACCCTTGTTCATCGTTACCCAAAAACAGTAATACTCCGGAGCCGATTGTTTTTTTCAGCTGGGCTCTGCGCTGCACATACGTTTCTTTAGTAAACATAACGTTCCATATTTTAGTAGTTATGGAACAAAGATAGTGACAAAAAAGCAACCAAGCTCCCGCTTTCTTGTTAAATATCATAAGAGAAGATTTCGCGTTCCCGAACTATTCACTATTTTTGCAGTAGAAATTTTCCCATATTTGTAATTTGTAACTCGTAATTCGTAATTTATAAAGTATGGCACAAGGTTCCCGACAAGTACAGACTCAAGCGCAACAGCAGATACAGACGCTGTCTCCGCAACAGATTCTGGTAGTAAAACTGCTGGAACTCCCTGCTGTGGAACTGGAAGACCGCGTACGTGCCGAACTTCTGGAAAATCCGGCACTGGAAGAGGGCAAAGAAGATACTCCCGGTAATGAATATTCCGACATGCCCGATACGGAAACCGGTTCAGAAGATGGTGAAGACACCAGTTATGATTCTTTAAGCGACTATCTGAACGAAGACGATATCCCCGACTACAAACTGCAGGAAAACAACCGCAGCAAAGGAGAGCAGGCAGAAGAAATTCCTTTTTCCGATACCACCTCTTTTTATGAGATCCTGCGCCAACAGCTTGGCGAGCGGGATTTGACCCCGCACCAGCGCGAACTAGCCGAATATCTCATCGGTTCACTGGATGACGATGGTCTGCTGCGCAAATCGCTGGATAGCATCAGTGACGAACTTGCCATCTATGCCGGTATCGATGCTTCTCCCAAAGAACTGGAAGAAGTGTTGATGATTATACAAGACTTCGACCCCGCCGGTCTGGGTGCTCGCACCCTGCAAGAGTGCCTACTCCTCCAGATTCGACGCAAGGAGGCCCAGCGGCCCATGCCTTCGCCTCCACAATACTATATAGAAGAAGATATTCTTACCCAGTGCTACGAAGAGTTCACCCGCAAGCATTGGGACAAGATTATGCAAAAATTAGGTATCAGCGAAGAGACTCTGCAGCAAGCCGTTAAGGAAATATGCAGGTTGAATCCCCGTCCCGGTGCCTCGCTTGGCGAAACCATCGGAAAGAACATGCAGCAGATTGTTCCCGACTTCCTTGTAGACACCTATGATGACGGTACTATCAACGTGACACTGAACAACCGCAACGTGCCGGAACTGCGCATGAGCCGCGACTTCACCGAAATGGTGGAAGAACATACCAAGAACCGTGCCAACCAGTCCAAGGAATCTCGCGAGGCCATGATGTTCCTTAAACAGAAAATGGATGCCGCACAAGGTTTCATAGATGCCGTGAAGCAACGCCAAAATACACTGATGACCACCATGCAGGCCATCATAGACCTGCAACGCTCTTTCTTCCTCGAAGGAGATGAGTCGCTACTTCGCCCCATGATTCTGAAAGATGTTGCCGAACGCACCGGGTTGGACATCTCGACTATCTCCCGTGTGAGCAACAGCAAATATGTACAGACCAACTACGGCATCTACCCGCTGAAGTTCTTCTTTAACGACGGCTATACAACCGAAGATGGTGAAGAGATGTCCGTACGCGAGATACGTAAGATACTCAAAGAGTGCATTGACAACGAGGACAAGAAAAAGCCTCTGACCGACGACGAACTGACCGAGCTGCTGAAGGAGAAAGGTTATCCTATAGCCCGCCGCACGGTGGCAAAGTATCGCCAACAGATGAATATCCCGGTGGCACGACTGAGAAAGTGAGAAATAATAACCCGTAATTAATCAAGAGTGTAAACAAAAACATTCAAAACAGTAAATCGTAAATAAATTAGGTTGTGGAAGAGCATATTATAGAAGATAAGACTTTAATCAGAACAGCGAAAGTGATTTCGGTCGTATTCACACCGTTCTCTATCCCTTTCTTGGCTTTTCTGGTTCTATTCATTTTCTCGTACCTGCGCATCATGCCGTTGCAGTACAAGTTGATAGTGCTGGGTGTGGTGTATTGCTTCACCATCCTTATGCCTACCCTAACCATCTTCATCTTCCGCAAAGTCAACGGTTTCAGTCCGGGAGAACTAGTGGAACGGAAAAAGAGATATGTTCCCTTTATCTTGACCATCACTTCCTACATATTCTGCCTGCTCATGATGCATCGGCTCAATATCCCATGGTACATGACCGGCATTATTCTCTCTGTTCTAGTAATGATGATTATCTGTGTGATAGTCAACCTGAAATGGAAACTGAGCGAACACATGGCAGGCGCCGGAGCTGTAATCGGCGGGTTGGTGGCTTTCAGTGCCTTGTTCAGCTACAATCCCGTATGGTGGTTATGCCTCTTTATACTGGTGGCAGGCATATTGGGCACCGCTCGCATCATCCTGCAGCACCACACTTTGGGCGAAGTAATGGGAGGCTTTGCCGTAGGACTTATCTGCTCGCTGTTGGTGCTCCATCCGTTGAGCAACATACTGTTCCGAATCTTTCTCTTTTAAAATTTTGATTTATCAATTAAATAAGTATCAACCTTTAAAAACTAATGATCATGAACTTCCCGACTAATGTAAAGTACACCAAAGAACACGAATGGATTCGCCAGGAAGGCGATGTAGCTTATGTAGGTATTACTGATTATGCACAAGACCAATTGGGTGACATCGTGTTTGTCGATATTCCGACAGTAGGTGAAACATTGGCTGCCGATGAAGTGTTCGGCACCATTGAAGTAGTAAAAACCATTTCAGATCTCTTTCTGCCTGTAAATGGAGAAATTCTGGAACAGAACGAAACGCTTGCCGATCAACCGGAATTGGTAAACCAAGACCCGTATGGTGAAGGCTGGCTCATTAAAATCAAACCCGCTGCAGATGCCGATTTCGACAGCCTGCTGGATGCAGAAGCCTACAAAGCTCTGATAAACGAATAACTTATAACCCATAATTTAATTATGTCCCCAATCGTTAGTATCATCATGGGCAGTACTTCCGACCTCCCCGTTATGGAGAAGGCCGCGCAATTGCTCAATGACCTGCATGTACCGTTCGAAATGAACGCCCTCTCTGCTCACCGTACCCCGGAAGCAGTGGAGGAATTTGCCAAGAATGCCCGCCAACGCGGCATTAAAGTGATTATTGCCGCTGCCGGCATGGCTGCCGCCCTGCCCGGTGTCATTGCCGCCAATACCACACTGCCGGTAATCGGTGTTCCCATAAAGGGCTCTGTACTCGATGGCGTAGATGCCCTTTACTCCATTATCCAAATGCCTCCGGGCATACCGGTAGCTACCGTTGCCATCAATGGTGCCATGAACGCTGCCATCCTTGCCGTACAAATGCTGGCACTGAGCGATTCCTCATTAGCTGAAACATTCGCTGCCTACAAAGAGGGGTTGAAAAGGAAAATAGTCAAGGCAAATGAAGACTTGAAGGATGTGAAGTACGAATATAAGACAAATTGACAATGAGTAATTGACAATGAGGCAATCCAACCAACGGTCAATTATAAATTATCAACTATCAATTAAAGAAATGGATTTATTCAACTATTCCCGACGGGAAACATCAGAAGTAAACATCGGAGCCACCCCCATGGGCGGCTCCAATCCTATCCGCATACAAAGTATGACAAATACCGCCACGCAGGACACAGAAGCCTGCGTGGCACAAACCAAACGTATCGTCGATGCCGGAGGAGAGTATGTACGCCTCACAGCCCAAGGCGTCAAAGAGGCTGAGAATCTGATGAATATTAACATTAGGCTACGTCAGGACGGTTATATGGTGCCACTCGTGGCCGACATTCACTTCAATCCGAAGGTAGCGGATGTGGCAGCACAATATGTAGAGAAAGTACGTATCAATCCGGGAAACTATGTGGATGCGGCACGTACTTTCAAGCATCTGGAGTATACCGACGAGGAGTACGCTCAGGAGTTGCAGAAGATACACGACCGCTTTGTCCCCTTCCTCAATATCTGCAAGGAGAACCATACTGCCATCCGCATCGGCGTGAACCACGGTTCATTGTCCGACCGCATCATGTCCCGCTATGGCGATACCCCCGAAGGTATGGTGGAATCTTGTATGGAATTTCTGCGTATCTGCGTGCAAGAGCATTTTACGGATGTAGTTATTTCCATCAAAGCATCCAATACAGTGGTCATGGTAAAGACAGTACGCTTGCTGGCAGCCGTCATGGAGCAGGAGGACATGCAATTCCCGTTGCACCTTGGTGTAACGGAAGCCGGAGACGGAGAAGACGGACGCATCAAGTCGGCTCTGGGCATCGGGGCCTTGTTAGCAGACGGTTTGGGTGACACCATTCGCGTTTCCTTGAGCGAAGCCCCGGAGGCAGAAATCCCCGTAGCCCGCAAACTAGTGGACTATATCGTGCAGCGCCACGACCATCCTTACATCCCCGGAGCAGATGTACCGGAATTCAATTATCTCTCTCCCACCCTCCGCGAGACTACTGCCGTACACAATATCGGCGGAGGCAATCTACCCGTGGTCATTGCCGCACGCCTGAACGGGGACATGAACTTTAATCCGCAATTCATTCCGGATTATATCTATACGGGACGTTCCATTCCCGAACAACTGCCGAAAGGTGTGCAATGTATTATCGACGCCGACATCTGGATGGAACGGCACATCCACGAAGCAGTGCCGGTCAATGCCTGGCCTGTCTTCAAAGGAGACCAGCTACCTTTCCTAAGCAGCTGCAACGCCTCATTGAAGTTCCTCTTCATCACTTATATGGGATTGAACGACGAAGCCATCGCCTGCCTGAAGTATCATCCGGAAGTCGTGCTGATTTCGCAAAGCAACCATCCCAACCGATTGGGCGAACAACGCGCCCTGGTACACCAGATGATGAAGGAAGGCCTGAAAAATCCGGTAGTCTTCTTTGAGCACTATGCAGAGAATGAAGTGGAGAACCTGCAAATTAAAGCAGCAGCCGATATGGGAGCACTTATCTTCGACGGACTGTGCAACGGTATACTTCTTTTCAACCAAGGAGAAACCATAAATGGCAAAATGGTGGATGCCACTGCTTTCGGCATCCTGCAAGCCGGACGTGTACGTACCAGCAAGACCGAATACATCTCTTGCCCCGGCTGCGGACGCACACTCTACGACCTGGAAAGCACCATTGCCCGCATCAAGACAGCTACCGGTCATCTGAAAGGGCTCAAGATAGGCATCATGGGATGCATTGTCAACGGTCCCGGAGAAATGGCAGATGCTGACTATGGCTATGTAGGTGCCGGACGAGGTAAAATCAGCCTTTACAAGAAGAAAGAATGCGTCGAAAAGAACATTCCCGAAGAAGAAGCGGTAGAAAAACTGATAAAACTTATCAGAGACAATGGCGACTATATAGAAAAATAAAAATTATAGTATGGATTATCAGAAAATACTGAAAGACATTCATCAGGAGATACAGCCCTATGCCACCATTGGCAAACAAGCTGATTACATTCCGGCACTTGCCAAAATCAACCCGAATCAGTTCGGGATGTGCATTCGCACAATCCAAGACGAAACCTTTATACATGGAGAAGCTGCCACAGGCTTCTCCATACAAAGTATTTCGAAAGTATTCTCACTTGCCATGTGTCTGAGCCTCGAAGGAGACAATCTATGGAAAAGAGTGGGCAAAGAGCCCTCGGGTACTGCCTTCAACTCGCTGGTGCAGCTAGAGGTAGAAAAAGGTATTCCCCGGAATCCGTTTATCAATGCCGGAGCCATTGTGATGACCGATATCCTGCTGAATCATCTGAAGCATCCCGAAGAAGAATATCTACGTTTTGTCCGTTCCATCAGCGGAAACGACGGAATTGGCTATAACGAAGAGGTGGCCCTGTCCGAGCGCAAGAACGGTTATCTGAATGCCGCCATCGCCAACCTGTTGAAATATCATCATAACATAGACAATGACATAGAACGCGTGCTCCGTTTCTATTTCCTGCAATGCTCCATAGAAATGAGCTGCCATGATTTGGCCAAGGCCTTTTTACCTTTCGCCAACCACAAACAAGCCTTTGCATTCGAGAACATCACGCTGACCTCCTCCCAGGTAAAAAGAATAAATGCCATCATGCAGACATGCGGCTTTTATGACGAAGCCGGGGAATTCTCTTATCTGGTGGGCCTTCCGGGGAAAAGTGGTGTAGGAGGCGGCATAGCCGCCGTTTATCCGTTGCGCTATTCGGTGGCCGTATGGAGCCCGAGGCTAAACCGAAAAGGGAACTCAGTGATGGGCATCAAGGCATTGGAATTGCTGACTACACAGACGCAGGAGTCTATTTTCTGAAAAATCAGCGTAAATATTTATCAAAGTCCACCTCTCTGAACTTAAAGTTATGATGCTCGGAGGGGTGGTCCAGATAAGTCTGCGTATCCGGCAATACCACAAAAGTACTTACCCGACCGGAAGTC
The DNA here is from genome assembly GCF_013373675.1 of Bacteroides sp. L10-4. Lineage (NCBI taxonomy): Bacteria > Pseudomonadati > Bacteroidota > Bacteroidia > Bacteroidales > Bacteroidaceae > Bacteroides > Bacteroides sp. L10-4. The sequence goes on along the minus strand of NZ_JABXJH010000004.1, from coordinate 8,447 downwards.
GTGCAAGAAGTTAAAAAAGCGCCCCCTAAAAAGAGCGCTCCGATAACAGACAATATTCTCATCATTTTTTCTTCTGATTAAACAGCCACTCCATAAAACCAGGATAGTTGAAAGCCGGATTCCAACTACCATGATTACAACCAGGAAATTCAATATATTCCACATCGGCACCAATAGCTTTCAAGGCCCGATATGCTGCACGCGATCCTTCAGGAGTCACTACATTATCCGCATCTCCATGAAAAATACGAAACTTGACCGATTTGCCAGCCTTCAACCGTGCCGGATTCACTGTTCCACAAATAGGTATTGCTGCCGCAAAAATCTCCGGATAGCGGACAGCCATGTCAAATGTACCCATTCCTCCCATAGAAAGTCCCATAACATAGATACGGTCTTTGTCTATCTGCGGCATGGCCAGATAGAAATCCAACAACTCTTTCAACGTACGGAAAATAGGAGAAACAGGCACTTCCAACGGCATATCTTCCGGAACAAAAGATGAAGGGCGCTCCGTATATGCCCAATATCCGGTTTCAGGACACTGCGGAGCCAAAATAAACGCCGGATACTTTTCGCGGTTTACAGGATTAAGCCACATCTGCCCACCATGAACCAATTGTTTCTCATTATCATTGCCACGCTCTCCGGCACCATGCAGGAAAAGCACCAAAGGATACTTTTCATCAGGTTTCATCACCTCTGGACGCAACAAACGATACAACAATGTATCTCCACGGGAAGAGATATAAGTTTCCTTTTGAAAGGTTTCTTGTGCAAACGAAAACAAGAAAAAGAATAATCCACAAAGGATGCCGATTATACGTTTCATCTTATTATTTATTTTACATGTTTAACTTCCGAACGTAAAGATACACCATTTTCATTGAAAGCCTCCACACAAAAATAATAATCCTGATCAGCAGTAAGGGTTTTCATCAACAAATCAGTCTTATCATAGACCATCCAAGAGCTGTAAAGTTTGTCTGGTGCAATGCCCCAAAGTATGTTGTAACCTTGCGCACCTTTCACAGCCTCCCAACGGATGGAGATGTCACGACGGTCTGCTTGGCGGTCAAGTACCAACTTTTTGGGTTGTTGCGGTGCCTTCCCCATACCCAATCCAAAGACGCGAAGTTCAGATATAGCCAGATTCGGTGTCGGTATATCTATATTTTTATAACGGATATAACGGGCAGACTTGGGTAATGCCAGTTCAACATAATCATTCGGAGTATCCCTATAACTTTCCTTACGGTCCACCAATATCTCCCAATTCTCACCATCAAGAGAACCTTCGATGAGATAACGGTGATGGAGTCCTTCGTAGCGACCGTACATATTACTTTGATAATCGTGATAGTTTATCTGAATAGCATACACATCAGCAGGTTTCTCCAAATCAATCATCACCCACTGCCGTTCGTCATTAGCCTCGGCAAGCCAAAAAGTTTTAGTCAGTTCATCCGTCAGGGCATCTGCCTCAAATTCGTCTTTTGTAGTAGAAGCCGTCACCGGCTTGCCATACGAAAGCAACATCCACCCACGGAACTGTCCAGCCTTGCCCGATACGGCAGGTGCATAACGGGGATAGTCTCCGAAACGAGTATCTACATACATAATGCCATCTTTATCGAACCCCGCCGGAAACATACAAAGGCGACGTTCCCAATTCACATTGATAGAGAGTGACATCGAAGCAAAATGCCAATATTGTCCGCCAGGGCCAAGCACGGTACTTCCATGTCCGGCACCGTTCATATAACCACCCGGCTTGTAGGACACCGGATTATGCTTTTGGTAAGTATAAGGCCCCATCGGATAATCGGCCACATAAACACCATCGGCATAGACATTGAATTCCGTTCCCGGAGCACCGTATTGCATATAGTATTTCCCATTATGCTTCGTCAGCCAAGGCCCCTCAATATATCCGCCCAATACAGTATCCGTATGATTTTCACCGAAACGTTCCCAGCCATGTTTAGGCATATCCAAATTGAAGAGTTCTTTCGTTTCTCCCTTCTTGATGAAACGCTGGTTCTTGTCCAGTTCCATTCCCCTGATAGGATACACATTGGAAGAGCCCCAGAACATATACGCTTTACCGTCATCGTCAATAAACAAATCGGGATCTTGCAGATTATGCAAGATTGCCGGAACAGCTTCCCAGTTTCCTGAAGCCGGATTATCCGTATAAAGGATACTCATGGAACCGGAAGGATCACCGGTCACATAAAGTACCGAATCTTTGTAATTATGTGCCGCCGGAGCATTACACCCTTGCGGATACCAGTTCCTGCCCGGACGTACAAACTCCCAGTTCAGCAAATCTCTGGAACGCCAATAACCATGTGAACGGGTAACAAACATATAATATTCACCCCGGAACTCCACCACGGCAGGATCGGCACCGGAACGGTAGGAGATATTCTTATCCGAATTATAAATCATGTACGTGTAATCGATATTCAAAGGATTACAATAAGTATCCATACGCATGTCCTGTGCAGAAAGGAAATTCGCCAAACACAACAGCAGCACCAGACCACTTAATCTTTTCATCATATTATCCACATTTATATTTCTAAATATTCATTTATACATCACGAAATATGCACCATTATTTACACAGAGATTCAGGAACATCATATTCTTCCTGCAGGCGGGTAAGTTCCGCTTTCAATTCTGCAACAACCTTCTCCATCCCTTTTTCACCATACAAATTATGCATTTCTGCCGGGTCCTCCTCCAAATCATAAAGTTCCCACTTGTCATCCACATAAAAATGCATCAATTTATAGCGCTCCATCTTGACACCGTAATGTGCACGGACACTATGAAAACCGGGGAATTCATAATAATGATAGTAAAGTGACTTCCTCCAGTTTCGTGGAGTGATTCCTCTCTCTACCAACCGACGAAATGACACTCCCTGCATGTCTTCAGGAATCTCAATTCCACACATATCGAGAAAAGTGGGAGCGAAATCAATATTCTGAGTTAATCCTGTTACCTGCGTTCCAGGCTTAATATGTCCCGGCCAGCTCATTACCATCGGCATACCGAAAGACTCCTCATACATAAAACGTTTATCAAACCAACCGTGCTCGCCCAGATAGAACCCCTGGTCTGTAGTATAAACGACAATCGTATTTTTATCCAATCCGGTACGCTTCAAATAATCCGATATTTCTCCTACACTCTCGTCCACGCTTGCCACACAAGCCATATAATCCTGTAAATAACGCTGATATTTCCATTCTGCCACCTCTTTGAAAGTACGCTGTTTCGAATAAAATTCATTGTTCCGTTCACGATAGGCATCCATAAAACGGCGGCGCTCATCCGGCTCCATCGTACCAAGAAAAGCATGAGGCCACGGGTCGAATAGCAGACTGTCGCTATTCATACCCGCAACCATCTTCAAGTCGTGACCTTCGTACATATCACGGTATATATTCATCTTCTGCATTTGTGCCGCATAACGTCCTTCGTATGCATCATAATAATTGTCGGGTAAAGGGAACTGCGTGTGTTCGTACAAATGATAATGCCGTTCGGCAGGCACCCAATTACGGTGAACGGCTTTGTGATGCATCATCAGGAAAAAAGGTTTATTCTTATCCTCGCGCCCACTCATCCAGTCTTCACAATATTGGGTAATGAGGTCAGTCACATATCCTTTATGCCGAACGGTATCTCCCTCGGTAATAAAATACGGATTATAATAATCTCCCTGATCATTCAAGATCATCCAATGGTCAAACCCGGTAGGCTTTGAAACAAGATGCCACTTGCCGATAATGGCTGTCTCATAACCGTTTGCTTGCAATATCTTCGGCAGTGTCTGCTGCGAACCGTCAAATCCTTTATTTCCATTCCTCATAAAACCATTTTTATGGCTATGCTTACCAGTCAGTATGGCTGCACGGCTGGGGCCGGAAATGGAATTGCAACAGTAATTATTCTGAAATACCGCCCCTTCATGCCCAATACGGTCAATATGGGGAGTAGGAGCTATTTTACCTATGGGATGTCCATATATACTCATTGCTTGTTGGGCATGGTCATCACTCATGATAAAAATAATGTTAGGATGCCCGTTTCCTATTCCTTGTTTCTGTTCTTGTCCTTGCATCCAAACCGAAGGAACAAAGGGCAACAAGGCAATTCCCCAGGATAGTTTATTTTTCATGTATTCATTATTTGTTGTAATTTATCAAAAGCGCAACGTTGTTTTATAATTTACTGACTATCAGCGTGGTTAAAATACAGCGCATTCAGTATACGACTGAGCCCTATTCAGTATACGACTGAATGGCATTCACTATACGACTGAATTAGGTTCAGTATACAAGTGTTTCTTGAACCCTTATGATTTGTAAATAATGCAGAATAGAATTAGACGAGTCCTCTTTACAGTTTCAAAGTAACCAATACGGGAGCATGGTCGGAAAGATAGCCATTGTCCGGCTTATCGCCAACTGTGCGGTAACGCTCCACCTCTACAGAAGCATTTACGAATATAAAATCTATCAGCCTGCGCTTCTCCACCGGAATACGTCCGAAGTCATGAAAGCTCCATGTCGGTCCGTAAACGACCTTTGCCGTGGAACAAGCGTTCCTCATTCCACCTTCCGTCAATATAGTGACCGGCTCGGAGTCTACCGTTCCATTAAAGTCTCCAGTGATAATTACCGGAAGCTCTCCCGCTATTTGCTTTATCTTCTCGAGTATTAACTTAGCGCTTTCTCGACGTGCCACCTTACCTACATGGTCAAAGTGGGTATTGAAAGCAGCTACTTTCCCGCCACTCACCTTGTCTTTCAACACAGCCCAAGTCACGATACGTTCGCATGCCGCATCCCAGCCTTTCTTTCCGATGGAATCGGGAGTCTCACTCAGTCCGAAATCTCCGTTCTCCAAAAGTTCAAAACGGTCTGTCTTATAAAAAAGGGAGCAATATTCGCCTTTCTCTTTTCCATCTGCACGACCTACGCCAAGGGCAGTATATTGAGGAAGACGCTCCTTCAGGTCATCAAGTTGATTCTTTACCACTTCCTGCATGCCCACAATGTCCGGAGCATAATAAGCAATCATCTGTGCTGCATTATCCTTACGGTATTTCCAGTTATTCATACTGTCCGCTACATGATCCAGACGGATGTTGAACGACATCACTTCTACCTTGGCTTCCGGTTGCTTGCCGCACGAGGCGACAAGCAATGCGAAAGCAACCAATACACTATTGAAAAGCACGTTTTTCATGGTCATAATTCTTTTTAATCTATATAAAATCTTACCAAAATCAAATCCTGCCAAACCTAATCAGCCTTATTCAAATAAGGAGATGTAAAGCCTAATCTCTTCAATCCCTTCTGTACATCGGGATGACTCATGAAAAGCTTCCAAATCAAACCGGTGCGATAGTTCTCTATCATCACGATAATCGGTCCCTGGTCAATGGCAAGATACGAAGGCGCAAACCAATCCTCAGTCAGATTAAATGCATCCTTGAACCCATATTCACCCCAAAGACGGTCACCCAGTTCTTCATAGAAATAGCGCATGGCCTCCAAAGAATACTCCGGTGTATAAGGAACGGATGAAAGAGCCGCAGTAGGCGTAATCACGCCGCGATCATTTCCGGGGCTATGGGCAGAATAGCCTTTATCACCGTCACTGGCTGTCAATCCCCAGCATTTCTCACCGTAACCCTTATATCCCTTCGGATTTTCGATACAATAGGCACGGTTAATCAAAGTATGGGCCTTCATTTGTTCCTCGTAGTCAGCATAGCGGTCCTTCAATCCATGAGGGTCAAGCCCCATGTAAGAGTAATGAGTAAAGAACAAAGGACCGCCCTTACTGTTATCGTTTCCGAGAGGAAGCCTGATGCCATAATACTCCTGACCATTCAGAAAAGTGTTCGCATTGGCCCAGCCCTTATGATAAACGCTCTCGGCAATCGGATAAGTAGGAGAAGACGCACCTAAAATGTAAACAATGTGACACTCGTTATGACCTTTAATCTGGTGGTTCATCGCCCATCCGTTATTGGGTGACCAGTGCCAGTACATCACATCTTGCCCTTGAGTGAAGAAATTCCACTCTGCTTGGCGCCACAGATTATTAATCATTCCCCTGATACGGTTTTCCGTCGGATTATCCTTTATAAAATACTGATGGGCAGCCAACAAGCCTTCGAACATGAAAGCGGATTCTACAATATCCGCTCCATCGTCCTTACGGCTGAAAGGAATGGTCTTACCGGTTTTACCGTTCATCCAATGCGCCCACATACCGTGATAGCTGTCGGTATTCTTGTCGCTCAAGAAACGAACAATCTTCAGTATACGTTCGGCACCTTGTTCGCGGGTGATAAACCCACGTTCCACGCCGACAATGACAGCCATCACTCCGAACCCCGACCCGCCAATGGTAACAACCTCGGCACCGCCGTTGCTCCGCTCACGCGCCAATCCGGATTCGGGATGGGCAAAGTCCCAAAAGTAACGGAAAGTTTGCTTCTGGACGAGGGTCATGAGTTCGTCGTCAGAAAGCTGCTTCTGCTTATTCTGTCCCGAAATCAAATTAAAAGGGTATAGCAAAAGCATCAAATATATTAATATTCTCATCATAATCATTCTTTTAGTTTAAGCACGGACTCTGGAAGCCAAGCTTCTTCAGTCCTTGTTGGATTTCCGGTATAGACATAAATAAATTCCAAAGGAGGCCTGTTCTATAATTCTCTATCATACAGATTATCGGCCCTTGGTCAATGGCTATGTACTGAGTATCGTACCAATCTGCCGTCAAATTAAAGGCATCTATAAAACCATAATCTTTCCAAAGTTTGTCTCCCATCTTATAATAGAAGAAATGCAGCGCTTCCATTGACTCCTCCGGAGTATAAGGAAATGCGGACAAAGCAGCTGTTGGAGCAATGACCCCTTTATCATTAGTAGGTGAATGAGCTGAATATCCCGTATCACCGTCACTTGCCGTCACCCCCCAACAAGAAGCGCTATAACCCGTATATCCTTTGGGATTTTCCTTACAATAACTGTAATTAATCAACGTATGATTGCGATTTTGCATCCAGTAATCGGCATATTGGTCTTCCAGTCCTTGCGGGTTAATGCCCAGAAAAGAATATTGAGACAAGAATAGCGGTCCCCCCTTATCCGAACCTAAAGGAAGAGTGATGCCATAATAAGATTTTCCATTCCTGATTCCTCCATTTTTAGCCCAGCCTGCTTCATATACAACTTTATCTATAGCATGTGTTGGAGACGACGCAGCAAGTATATAAGTAATCAGGCACTCATTCCACCCTCTTATTGCCAAGTTCTTCTCAAAACCGTAATCGGGACTCCAATGCCAATACAGTACATCTTCACCATTTTTCCGGAACCAAGTCCAGTCAATAGCTTCCCAAAGACGGGTTATGTCGGCACGCAACCTACTTTCTACTTCCGTATTTTCCTTGAAATAGGCTCGAGCAGCAAGCAAACCTTGAAATAACAAGGATGTCTCAACCAAATCGGCACCGTTGTCTTTCTCACTGAAAGGTTTGGTTGCTCCCGTTGCGCCATTTATCCAATGTGCATAAGCACCATGATAAGCCGTACATTCCTTATCAAGAAAAGTAACAATCTTCTGCACTCGCTCAACGGCTTGCTGACGGGTAATAAAGCCCCGTTCGGCAGCTACCAGCATGGCCATCACGCCAAAGCCGGTACCGCCGGTAGTAACTACATCGCCCGAAGCAGTACGTTCGCGCGCCATTCCGGAATATTCATGCCCAAAGTCCCAGAAGTACTTAAAGGTCTGCTTCTGTATCAATGTCAACAAGTCCTCATCAGGGATACGCTCAAACTTATCTGTATCATCCATTCCTGTCTTAATCATACAAACCTTGCCATTGGAAAGCAGTGTCCCGGAAGTGGCTTTCACCCCCGGATTGACAATCAATTTATACGATGACAAGATTTTAAACCCCTCCTTAGGAGTCATCGATACTTTTTTCTCTTGCAGGAACTCATAATCGCAGCTTATGGGAAGCTCCTCATGTTTCAAAACAATATTGTTACGGGCTGAAGCCTCATCTACAGCATCCGAGAACTCCAAAACAATGGCTACATTGGGAGCAACATTCTCAAATGTCTGTTGGTTTTGTTGGTCACCCACAATGATATTCTTCAACTCGAAAGGCTGATTCACCTCAGGTTGATTATCACCACCGCACGCAACCAACAAAAGACATACTATGAAATATAATACTTCACTACTGTCCCATTAAAATCTGAAAAATTTCTTTGAAATTATTGAAATATAGTTAGTTACATGGATTTTTCGAGCGAACGGACTTGAAATTTTATCTTTGCGGTAGTTTTACTATGACCGCATATGTTTCAAGACAAGTTTGTATTTGCTCAGTT
>NZ_JABXJH010000039.1:0-49967 GCF_013373675.1 Bacteroides sp. L10-4 | reverse complement strand
TAGCAAACCTCTTCGGTTTGGCCGATGAGGATATCTATGATGTGATGATTAACAGGTCGGAAGAGATGAACCATATATGCGATATTTACAAATTAAAACTAGCAAGCTGAACTTGCGAAACTTAAATAAGATAAATACTCGTTTTCACGTCCTTTTTCACTTTTTTTGCTTCAAAGTAGAAAAGAAGGTATAACATCACGTAAAAAAATAAGCAAGTTCTTTCCATTATACTCCCAGTTTGCATTATCTTTGCACTAACACGAAGATAAGCCACACCTTAGCATAAAAAATAAATGAGTTCATTTTATTCTGCATTCGGTTTGCACTATCTTTGTAGTGAGATTAACAAGAACTTATATATGCCAGACTATGATTTAATCGCCATATTAGGGCCTACCGCTTCAGGAAAGACTCCATTTGCAGCCGCTTTGGCCGCCAAACTCCATACGGAAATCATCAGTGCCGATTCACGGCAAATCTACCGGGGAATGGACTTGGGCACCGGCAAAGACCTTGCCGACTATACCGTCGATGGAAAACAGATTCCCTATCACCTCATCGACATAGTCGACCCGGGATATAAGTACAATGTTTTCGAGTATCAACGTGATTTCTTGAATGCTTACGAGAGTATTAAACACAAAGGCCGCCTGCCCGTTGTATGTGGAGGAACCGGAATGTATCTCGAATCAGTGCTGAAAGGCTACCGTTTGCTACCTGTACCCGAGAATTCCGAGTTGCGCACCCGTCTAGCAGACAAATCGCTGGAAGAACTGACCGACATACTGAAAGCTTACAAAAGCCTGCACAATAGCACGGACCTGGACACAGCCAAACGTGCCATACGAGCCATCGAAATCGAAGAATATTATGCCCATACCCCAGTAGACGAACGTTCCTTTCCCCAGCTAAACAGCCTCATCATAGGTGTTGACATCGACCGAGAACTACGTCGGAAGAAAATCACCCGCCGCCTACGCCAGCGCCTAGAAGAAGGAATGATAGACGAAGTACGCCGTCTGATAGAGCAAGGCATCCAACCGGATGACCTTATCTATTACGGACTGGAATACAAGTATCTGACACTTTATGTCATCGGCAAGCTAACCTATGAAGAAATGTTCACACAACTGGAAACAGCCATCCACCAATTTGCCAAACGCCAGATGACTTGGTTTCGCGGCATGGAGCGGCGCGGTTTTACCATCCACTGGATGAATATCCGATGCCCAATGGAAGAAAAGATAGCTTTTGTAAAGAAGAAATTGGAAGAATGATAAAATGAGAAAGTGACCAAGTGATTTAAATCGTAAATAGTCAAATTGTAAATAGAATCATGAGTGCAGAACCCAAAAAGTTGGGAGTGATATACAACCCCAAAGCCGGAACGCGGAAAGTGCAGAAACGGTGGAAAGAAATCAAAGAATACATGGACAGCAAAGGTGTTCCTTACGACTATGTGCAATCCGAAGGGTTCGGTTCGGTAGAACGTCTGGCAAGTATCCTTGCCAACAACGGCTACCGCACCATTGTTGTTGTAGGCGGTGACGGCGCACTGAATGATGTCATTAACGGCATCATGCTTTCCAATGCACCAGACAAGGAAAATATAGCCATTGGCATCATCCCCAATGGCATAGGAAATGACTTTGCCGACTATTGGGAAATGAGTTCGGACTACAAGAAAGCGGTGGATTGCATCATCAACAACCGCCGTCGGAAAATAGACGTGGGTACCTGCTATTATTACGATGGTGAAAAGCATCTGACACGCTACTTTCTCAATGCCATCAACATAGGTTTAGGAGCCCGTATCGTGAAAATCACTGACCAGTGCAGGCGTTTCTGGGGAGTGAAGTTCCTCTCCTACTTCATGGCACTGCTATCCATTATCTTCGAACGGAAGCTGTACCGCATGCATCTCAAGATAAACGGCGAGCACATACGCGGACGCATCATGACTGTCTGCATAGGCAGTGCGTGGGGATACGGACAAGCGCCTAGTGCAGTGCCCTATAATGGCTGGCTGGATGTTTCTGTCATTTACCGTCCCGAATTGCTGCAACTATGGTCGGGATTGTGGATGCTTATCCAAGGGCGGATTCTGAACCACAAGGTAGTGATGCCCTACCGTACGCAAAAAGTAAAAGTGCTGCGTGCGCAAAATGCCTCTGTCGATTTGGACGGACGTATTCTCGATCGTCATTTTCCGCTGGATATCAGCATACTACACGAAGCGATAACATTGATTATACCCAATTAAAAATACTTAATCAGCAACAACTTATGATTGAATTAAAGAATAATCCTGCCGGAAACTTCTTCCTACTAGCAGGCCCTTGCGTCATTGAAGGGGAAGAAATGGCAATGCGTATTGCCGAACGTATCGTGACCATCACAGAAAAACTGCAAATCCCATACGTATTCAAAGGATCGTACCGCAAAGCCAACCGTTCTCGCCTAGATTCCTTTATGGGCATCGGCGACGAAAAGGCCCTGAAAATACTGCAAAAAGTACACACCACCTTCGGAGTACCTACCGTGACCGACATTCATGCAGCCGAAGAAGCCACTACGGCTGCCGAATATGTGGACATTCTGCAAATTCCCGCCTTCCTCTGCCGGCAGACAGACCTACTTGTAGCCGCTGCCAAAACCGGAAAAACCATCAACATCAAGAAAGGGCAGTTCCTCTCTCCGCTTGCCATGCGCTTTGCAGCTGATAAAGTTGTGGAAGCAGGCAATAAAAACGTCATGCTGACGGAACGCGGAACTACTTTCGGTTATCAGGACTTAGTCATTGACTATCGTGGCATCCCCGAAATGCAGACCTTCGGTTTCCCCGTCATTCTGGATGTAACACACTCCCTGCAACAGCCCAACCAAACCAGTGGTGTCACGGGAGGTATGCCGCAACTTATCGAAACCGTAGCCAAAGCCGGTGTCGCCGTAGGAGTAGACGGACTGTTCATCGAAACTCACGAAAATCCCACCGTAGCCAAAAGTGACGGTGCCAACATGCTGAAACTCGACCTGCTGGAAGACCTGCTAACCAAATTAGTCCGCATCCGGGAGGCAGTCAGATAAATTCCATTTATCCGGAATGGAATCCGAAAAAAACAACAAAAGTTGTGATTTATCTAAGGACTGTCCGACAGATAGTTCAAGAACAATTTAAATTTATAATAAGATGAAACATCTATTACGTGGTTTATGGATTGTAGCATTAATTCTTTGCTGCAATTTTCAGCAGGTATTTGCACAGCAAATGCCGCTTATCCCAATCGACAAAAATGTCCGTATCGGAAAGTTGGACAACGGATTGACCTATTATATCCGCAAGAACGGACAGCCCGCAAACCGGGCCGACTTTTACATTGCCCAGAAGGTAGGCTCCATTCAGGAAGAAGCCGACCAACGCGGCCTTGCCCACTTCCTGGAACACATGTGTTTTAATGGAACGACCCACTTCCCCGGTGATGCACTGAAACAATACCTGGAGCGTATCGGGGTGAAATTCGGTGAGAACTTGAACGCCTATACTTCCGTAGACGAAACCGTATACAACATTTCCAATGTGCCGGTCACTACTCCGGGAGCCATCGATTCCTGCCTGCTGATTCTGCACGACTGGAGTAACGATTTAACTCTGGACTCGAAGGAAATAGACAAGGAACGCGGAGTCATCAACGAAGAATGGCGTACCCGTATGAGCGCCATACAACGTTTCCAAGAAAAGATGCTTCCAGTCATGTTCGAAGGAACGAAGTATGCCACTTGTTTCCCTATCGGAACAATGGAGGTCGTAATGAACTTCAAACCGCAAACTTTGAGAGACTACTATGAAAAGTGGTACCGTCCGGACCTGCAGGGTATTGTGGTAGTTGGTGATATAGATGTGGATGCCATCGAAGCCCAAATCAAGAAAATGTTTTCTGATATTCCCGCCCAGCCCAATGCCGCCAAACGTGAGTACTATCCGGTAAACGACAACAAGGAGCCCATCGTATTGGTTTATCAGGACAAGGAACAGTCCAATGTACAAGCCCTCTTCTTCAACAAGCACGAAGCCACTCCTGACGAGCAGAAAGGCGACATGGGCTATCTGGTACAGAATTATGCAGCCACTCTCATCAACAATATGCTGAATGCACGTCTGAACGAATTGGTACAGACCGCCAATCCTCCTTATATATATGCCGCCACTTATGACGATGACTTCTTCGTAGCCAAAACCAAAGATGCCTTCACCGGTGTCGTTGTCTGCAAGGAAGATGCCATAGAAAACGGAATAGCCACTCTCCTGCGCGAAACAGAACGTGCCCGCCAATTCGGCTTTACGGAAACGGAATACAACCGTGCCCGTGCCGAATATCTGCGCCAACTGGAATCTGCCTATAACGAACGTGACAAACGCAAGAATGAAGAGTACGTGAATGAATACGTCCGCCATTTCCTCGACAACGAACCTATTCCGGGCATTGAGAACGAATACACCATCATCAATCAGATAGCCCCCGCCATTCCGGTTGCCGCACTGAACCAAATGATACAAGCCCTTGTGACAGACAGTAACCAAGTGGTTGCCATCCTCGGACCGGACAAAGAAGGCCTGAAAATGCCGACAAAAGATGCAATCAAGAAAATCCTGAAGGATATTAAAGCTGAAAAGCTGACTGCCTACGTAGACAAGGTATCAGACGAACCTTTGATGGCCGAAGCCCCGAAAGGCGGAAAGATTGTATCCGAACAGACGGACGATACATTCGGCACTACAACGCTGACACTCTCCAACGGAGTCAAAATCATTATCAAGAAAACAGACTTCAAGGCAGACGAAATCCGCATGAAGGGAGTCAGCCTGGGCGGTAGTTCCCTGTTCCCCGACTCGGAAATCATCAACATCAACGGATTGGATGCAGTGAGTGTAGGTGGTCTGGGTAATTTCAGTGCCGTAGACCTGGAAAAAGTCCTGGCCGGCAAAAAAGCCTCTGTCGGCTATGGTATCGGTGACAAGACAGAAACCGTCAATGGCAGCTGTTCACCGAAAGACTTCGAAACAATGATGCAGCTCACTTACTTGACATTCACCGCTCCACGCCGTGACGACGATGCCTTTGCATCCTACAAGAACCGCAACAAAGCTGCCTTGCAGAATATGGAAATGAATCCCCAGGTAGCATTCAGTGATTCTATCTCGGCCAGTATTTACATGCACCATCCCAGAAGAGCCAGAATAAAGGCGGACATGATTGACAAGATGGATTATGACAAGATTCTGTCCATGTATCAAGACCGCTACAAAGACGCCAGCGATTTTACCTTTATCTTTGTAGGAAATGTGAATGTAGAGGAAATGAAACCACTCATCGCCGAGTACCTGGGTGCACTGCCTGCCATCAATCGCAAGGAAACATTCAAGGACAATAAAGTCGACATGCGCCAGGGAGTTTATAAGAACGAGTTCATAAGGAAACAGGAAACTGCTAAAGCGTCGAATTTTGTCCTGCTGAACGGTGACTGCAAATACGACCTGAGAAATGACATCCTGCTGGATATGACCAGCCAGATTCTCGACTTGGTTTATACAGCCAAGGTACGTGAAGACGAAGGTGGCACATACGGTGTATATGTAGGCGGCCAGTTAAGCAAGTATCCGAAAGAAAAGGCCCTTCTACAGATTATATTCGAAACCGCCCCGGCAAAAAGAGAAAAGCTGATGCAGATTATCTTTGCAGAACTCGGCAACATCGCCAAAGCAGGTCCGTCGGAAGGAGACCTGAATAAAGTGAAGGAGTTCATGCTGAAGAAACATGCCGAAGACTTGAAGGAGAACAGCTACTGGCTGGGAAGCATTGACGAATACCTGTTCACCGGCATGAATCCGATAAAGGATTACGAACAGATTGTCAACAGCATCACCGTGAAGGACATTCAGAAATTCACCGATGACTTGTTCAAGCAGAAGAATGAGATTGAGGTATCAATGATCAGTCCTGAAACTCCCGACAAAGAATAAGAGAGCCATACACACAGAAGGCTGCGTTGTTCGATGAAAGGCAGCGCAGCCTTTTTCATACCAACTATATATATACAAATACCATGAGTCTTTTCTTAGATTTGCGCAAACACGGAAAACTGGCGGAGAAACGAAATCCGATGTACGAAAAAAGTAAATTCGGAAAATTCTGGATGTACTTCATGTTCGTCTTCTGGGCCGGTTACCTGATATTCTTCGGTACGACCTTTGCATTCGCCTTTGACGGCGGTGCCACAGAAGCCTATCACGTAATGAACTCCGGATTGATATTTGTCCTCGTGCTGGATTTCCTTATACGCTTGCCTTTCCAAAAAACGCCCACCCAGGAAGTAAAACCCTACCTGCTGCTTCCCATCAAACGGAACCGTCTTATAGATTTCCTGCTAATCCGTTCCGCACTGGACGGCTTCAACCTGTTCTGGCTGTTTCTGTTTGTTCCGTTTTCCATCATCACCGTCACCAAATTCTATGGAATCAGTGGTGTGCTGACCTATTGCATCGGCATCTGGTTGCTGATGGTATTCAATAACTACTGGTTCCTGCTGTGCCGCACACTGATGGGCGAGCGCATCTGGTGGCTGGCATTACCGGCAGTAGTATACGGTGGCATTGCCGCTGCACTATTCATTCCGGACAACAGTCCACTTTTCGACTGTTTTGTCAATCTGGGAGAAGGGTTCATCACCGGCAATATTCTGTCATTCATCGGTGTGCTGGTCGCCATCGCCCTCATGTGGTTCATCAACCGCACTCTGATGCAGAAACTCATCTACAATGAACTGAACAAAGTGGAAGATACACGGATAAAGCACGTATCCGAATACAAATTCCTCGACCGGTATGGCGAAATAGGCGAATACATGAGGCTGGAGCTCAAGTTATTGCTTCGCAACAAAATTTGCAAGCGTTCGCTCTATTCCATCACCGGCGTAGTAATAATGTTCAGTTGCATCATCAGTTTTTCCGACATCTATGACGGAGGCATGAGAGATTTCTTCGTTCTCTATAACTATATCATCTTCGGTATCATGTTTTTGAGCGGACTGATGAGCTACGAAGGCAACTACATTGACGGACTGATGAGCCGCAAAGAATCCATCTATTCGCTGTTGCGTGCCAAATACATACTGTACAGCATTGCATTGCTCATCCCTACGATTCTGATGATTCCAGGTATGGTTACCGGCAAGGTATCCGTACTCGGTTGCATTGCATGGCTGATATTCATTCCGGGCGCTGTATACTGTTGTCTGTTCCAGTTGGCGGTCTACAACAACAAGACCACCGACCTGAATTCCAAAATGACCAGCCGGCAGAATATAGGTACCGGTCTGCAGAACCTGATTGCAGGAGGCGCCTTCGGCATACCTTTACTTCTGCTTTTTGCACTGAATACCATTTTCGGCAAGGAAGTTACCCCCTGGATACTTATCGGCATTGGCGTGGCATTTATCGCCACTTCCAAATTCTGGCTGATGAATGTATATCACCGACTCATGAAACGCCGCTACAAGAATATGGAAGGCTTCAGGGACAGTAGACAGAAATAGAAATCATTAAACATCAATCGCTAACATGATACACATCAACAATTTGCAAAAGAATTTCGGTACAAAAAAGGCCGTATATATAGAGAACTACACCATCGGGCAAGGCGATATGCTGGGACTGGTGGGCAACAACGGTGCAGGCAAGACCACCCTCTTCCGCCTTATTCTTGATTTGCTGCGGGCAGACCGTGGCAATGTAACCATCAATGACATTGACGTCAGCAAAAGCGAGGACTGGAAGAGCTTCACGGGAGCCTTCATAGACGACGGCTTCCTGATAGACTACCTCACCCCCGAAGAATACTTCTACTTCATCGGCAAGATGTATGGTCTGAAGAAAGAGGAAGTAGACGAACGCCTGCTTCCCTTCGAACGCTTCATGAACGGCGAAGTGATGGGACAGAAGAAATTCATCCGCAACTATTCTGCCGGAAACAAGCAGAAAATAGGCATCATCTCCGCTATGCTACATCATCCGCAACTGTTGATTCTGGATGAACCGTTCAACTTCCTTGACCCCAGTTCGCAAGCCGTAATCAAACACTTGCTGAAAAGATACAATGAAGAACACGGAGCCACTGTCATCATTTCCAGCCATAACCTGAATCACACTGTGGACGTTTGTCCGCGTATTGCATTGCTGGAAAACGGTGTTATTATCCGCGATATACGGAATGAGGGCAACTCTGCCGAGCAGGAACTGGAAGCTTACTTCAACGTCGGCGTGGAGGAAGAGGCCGTAGTAGAAGAAACGGTAGTAAAAGCAGAAGCTGCCGTAGAAGAAATAACGGAAAAAGAAGAAAAAACAGTAGAAGAAAAAACAGTAGAAGAAAAAAACGTGGAAGCATGAAAAAATATCTTTCTTATATAGTAACCTTTACCGCAATATTGATAGGTCTAAGTTCCTGCCATACCTCCGCGCCACGGCTGGACTACAAAGCCCTGGCACAGGCATCCGTCCGTTTGGGAGTGGATATTGAACTGCGGGACAACCACAAGCTGTACATCCATGCCTCCGAATGGATAGGCACGCCCTATCGTGCAGGTGGCGACAGCAAACGTGGAACGGACTGCTCCGGACTGGTATCGCAACTGTATAAGAAAGTTTACCACACCCGTCTGTCGAGAAGCACAGACGGGCAACTGAAAGAGAGCAGCAAAATCTCCCGCCGCAACCTGTGTGAGGGAGATTTGGTGTTCTTCACCAGCCGTGCTTCCCGCAAGAAAGTGGCACATGTGGGCATCTACCTCAAAGACGGCAAGTTTATACATGCCAGTACCAGCCGGGGAGTCATAGTCAGCAACCTCCGGGAAAAATATTACACCCAACACTGGCTCTGCGGAGGCAGAATAAAGTAATACAGATTTTTCCCTTCTTGTGATTTTCCTTACTCTATCCCGACTGATAGTCCAGAAACAATTAAAAGAAGAAAACAATGAAGAAACTTTTAGGTATCCTCTTATTCATCAGCATTGCGCTGAGCGCCAATGCACAACTTTTATGGAAAGTATCCGGTAAAGGATTGGAGAAACCATCCTATATTTTCGGTACTTACCATCTCTCTCCACTCAGCATCAAGGACAGCATTGCCGCCATGCCGCAGGCCATGAACGAAACCACCCAAGTCTACGGGGAGGTCGTGATGAGCGAAATGGCGACACCCGCCTTCATGCAAAGCATGCAACAGCAGATGATGATGTCCAAAGACACCACGCTGCAAAGCCTCTTTACTCCCGAACAATACGAAGAAGTGGGCAAAGCCGTCAAAGAAAACATGATGGTGGACATTGCCATGCTGGCACAACTGAAACCGGCTGCCATCAACCAGCAGCTTGTCGTCCTGCTATACATGAAACATACTCCGGGCTTCAACCCGCAAGAACAGCTTGACACTTACTTCCAGCAGCAGGCCGGACAGCAAGGCAAGAAAGTTGGTGGTCTGGAAACAGCCCAGTCACAAATAGACATTCTGTTCAACAGCCAGACGCTGCAACGCCAGGCAAACCTCCTCTACTGCGCCATCAGTGACATTGAGAAAGGCATCGACCAAAGCAAACGCCTGATTGCCGCTTATGAAAAGCAAGATCTGGATGCCATGCTGCAACTGATGGAAGAGCGCGACGGTAATTCATGCGACCCGCTGCCCGGAGAGACGGAAGCATTGCTGGACAACCGCAACAAGGCATGGGTTGAAAAGATGCCTGCCATCATGACAGAAGCCCCTACCCTTTTCGTAGTCGGCGCCGGACACCTGCCCGGAGACAACGGAGTGTTGAACCTTCTGAAGCAACAAGGATACACCGTAGAAGCCATGAAATAAATCCGCTAACAATTCTCTCTAACAACTTTTAATGGCAAGCCATACAAAGCGTGACGGTCAAATACCATCACGCTTTGTTTACATACATACTTTACTGCCCTCACCATATCGTACTTCCCGAAGAATATACAACTTTTGCACCAAGGTCTTGGCAGTTATAGCGATAATGGTCATTTTTGACTTAATAAGAACGCAAGAAGCGAAAGTTATTATCCCTGCTACTCGGAATCTGGAGTTAGTGAGCATGCTGCCCATGCCGATGTCATTGCATGCACTCTGCAAAGTTACTGCAAACGGTCTGCAGTGACACTGCAAACTACTTTGCAGTAGCGCTGCAACAGCTTTGCAGTGGCGCTGCATCAGCTTTGCAGTGACGCTGCAACGGCTTTGCAGTAGCACTGCAAAAAGCATGCAGCAGCTTTGCAGTGATATTACACTAAGTATAAAACAGTTACGCGAGACGCTTTTCAGCAATACCAAGCGCCTGCCCACTGCTTGGTACTTATAAAATACTTGTGCGCTTCGTGAACTCCAGAATCTCGCGGATATAGCCAAAGGCAAGCCCCACTACCGTATCGGCTGCACCGTAGCATACAGCTACACGTTCTCCATCCTGCAATGCCGCACAAGGGAGCACCACGTTGGGAACATCACCTTGCAACTCATAAGGAGCAGCAGGCGCAAGCAGATACTCACGGGTGCGGTAGAGCAACCTGGCAGGATTGTCCTTATCCAGAATAGCCGATTCCATGGAGTAACGAAAACCGCTGCACTTACTAAAAAAGTATCTTTTTTATCATTAATCCTTTTAAAAAAAAGTTCCCCCGAAAACAAGTCAATATATCATTTTGCTCAATATTACTAACGAAGTAAATATCTATTCTCACCCGATTCAAGAAAGCCATCCCTAACACAGATAGCAAATAACAAAATGATATCTCAACTTATTTCCGAAGCAACCCTTTTCTTACAATATTATTACTACTCTTTACTTCTTCAGCTCATTCGAGAAAGAATAAGGATAGTCTTCCGGCTGCGTACCTCTCTTCATATTAGGCCGGCTGCCCATATCAAACCTCAAGGTACCGCCATTCAGCAAATCGCCATGCTTCAGGTAGTTCCTGGAATAATCCACACCGTTCACCGTGAGAGACTCGATATACATGTTCTCCTGTGAATTATCCGGAGCGTCAATAGTAAGGGACCTGCCGTTCTCGAAACGGAGTGTGGCCTTCCGGAACAGAGGAGCACCCAGCACATATTCGTCCGTACCCGAATAGACCGGATAAAAACCGAGTGCGGAAAAGACATACCACGCGGAAGTCTGGCCGTTGTCCTCGTCACCGCAATAACCGTCGGGACTGGCAGTGTACATGCGGTTCATAACCTGACGAAGCCAATATTGAGCCTTCCAAGGTTCCCCGGTGTAGTTATAAAGGTAAATCATGTGCTGAATGGGGTGGTTGCCATGGGCATAGTTACCCATATTCATCACTGTCATCTCACGGATTTCATGGCTTACTTTCCCGATGAAAAACAGGGCCGACAACAAGTCCAGATACCCCAGTTTGTCGCGCAGCAACTTCAAAGCCTTGTACATGTGGGTCTCCACCGTACGCAATGATACCCCCATCGTATCAGCTATCTCCTTATTCTTCATATCATGCAGATAGCTGAGTTTGAATACCATCCGGCACTTGTCCGGCAATTCATTGATGGCATCTGACAGCTTCCTCCTGAGCTCGGCATCCTCTATCCGTTTCACCACATCATTGCTGTCGGGCTGATAGAACCCAACCCTCTTTTTATGGATTTCGAGCATGACAGCCTCATAGCCACTTACAATGTCCCGGTGCTTCAGAACGTTCAAGGCACGGGCATACACCGCCCTATACAGAAAAGCTTGGATTTGCCCCCACCTTTATAGTATCTTTCCGCTTCCACAATTCCACAAAAACATCCCGTACCACATCTTCCGCATCCTCTTCTCCCACAATGTGTGTGGCGTAGAACAGCAGGTTAGAGTAATACCTGCGGAAAAGGGATTTATATGTCAAGTCGAAATGTTCATCCATATTTTAGCCGGTTATCGGGAGCGGTACCATGCCTGACCTAGCTTATCCCCCATTTCAAATTCGAAAACACTTCCATCCATAATCTGTTCATGCGTAATATAACTTTTACTATAGCTCTTACCGTTGAGTTTTACAGATTGGATGTAGCAGTTTTCCTTGCTCACCGCCGGTGCCAGTACCGTAAAAGTCTTTCCACCGGGCAGGTGCATCTTCATTTCCGGATATAGGGGAGTACCGATTTCATATTTTCCGCCAACCGGGTCTACCGGATAAAATCCCATCGCGCTGAACACATACCATGCAGACATCTGTCCGCAATCCTCGTTGCCACACAAACCGGCAGGAGTGTTCAAATAGAGTTCATGCATCACCCGGGCTGCATATTTTTGGGTTTTCCAAGGTTGGTCCACAGCATTGAACAGATAGACGACGTGATGGCTGGGCTCATTTCCATGCGCATACTGGCCAATCATCCCAGTGCTAAAAATAGGCAGCTCATCATCTGCAGAAGGATTGTAAGTAAACATGCTGTCCAATTTCTGGGCAAACCGTTCCTTGCCTCCGGTCAAAGCTATCAGACCGTCAATATCCTGCTGCACAGACCAGAAGTACTGCCAGCCGTTGCTCTCGCATATGTGCGGAGTATAGTCGTCCGGCGAGAAGTTCTGGATAAACTCTCCCTTGTCATCACGGGGTTGCATGAAAGAACTTACCGGATTATAGACATTCCGGTAATTACGGGAACGCTTATAAAACTCGTCCGCAACCTCCTTATCGCCCAGCTTCTCTGCCATACGGGCTATGCAATAGTCATCGTATGCATATTCCAAAGTCTTGGAAAGTGACCAGTTTTCCGAATTATACCAATCCGTCACATTATAAGGAACATAGCCATATTTCTTATACAGCCCGATGCCACGATAGGAATCGATATTGGCAGTAGCCACACAAGCCTCCAGGGCCTTTTTCGCATCAAAATCCCCAATACCCTTCAGATAAGCGTCTACAATGACCGGCACAGAGTGGTATCCTATCATCATATCGGTCTCACCTCCCTGGAAGTTCCATACGGGAAGGCGGCCGTTCTGTTCGAAGAAAGCGAGGAAGGACTTCACCATATCGTTCACCCGCTCCGGCTCAATAAAGGTATAGAGAGGATGAGCCGCACGGTAAGTATCCCACAAGGAGAAAGTACTGTAATTTGTCCAGCCCTCTGCCCGGTGCACTCGCTTGTCTGGACCGTAATAGGCACCATCCACATCACTGTAAATGGTAGGAGCAATCATCGAATGATACAAAGCCGTATAGAACTTGACTTTCTCATCGCGGTCATCGCATTTTATTTCTATCCGGGACAAATGTTCGTTCCAATCATCCTGCACAGCAGCCAGGTATTTGTCGAAATCATCATCGGGTACTTCGGCTGCCAGATTACGTGCCGCCCCTTCCATGCTCACACCGGAAATGGCAGTACTGACAAGAATCTGCTCCCCTTCCTTAGTCTGAAAGTCGAATCGTGCAATGACAGATGTCCCTATCCGCTTGCCTTCTTTCTCTATGGCAGCTGTATCGAGCTGCATCGCAGCAAACGGTTTGGAGAAACGTGTACGGAAGTAGAGGCGCTGGTCGCGTGCCCAACCGTCAGAGTAACGGTAACCTTGCACCGTTACCGAATCGACAGCTTCTATATGAGAATCATTGGTAAAATCCCAGTTCATAGCTTTCCTCAAGTTCAGGAAAACGGCAGCATCGGCTTTTGGGAAAGTATACCGCTGAATGCCACAACGCTCGGTGGCCGTCAACTCTACATTTATATTATAATCTTTCAGACGCACCTGATAATATCCGGCGCTTGCCGATTCTTCCGAATGAGAGAACAAAGAGTGAATGCCGAGCGGAGCTTCCGCCTCCTTATAAGGCAATGTCACCGGCATAAAAGAGATGTCATACAAGTCACCAGCGCCGGTTCCGGAGAGATGGGTATGGCTGAAGCCTGCAATGGTACTGTCCGGATAAAAATATCCGGAAATACGGTCCCAGCCCGGCAGTCCGTTGTCAGGACTGAGCTGCACCATGCCAAACGGCGCCTGGGCACCCGGATAGGTGTTTCCGGTAAAATCCGTACCGATAAAGGGATTCACGAACTTTGTATAAGACACACTTTTCACGTCCGACACTTGCGGGGTACATGCCCCAAAGAGTGAAAAGACTACAACCCAACAATAAGACTTTATTAAATTCATAACATTATAGAGTTAACATGTATAGTGTAACAACCCAACCGAAGAAAACACTTACACATCTTGCAACTTTTAAACAGAACTCACGCAAACAAAAATAATACAAATTTCCGATTAATCCTCTTTTTAATTTTACAAAAATATACTTTACACTATCTTTGCCACAAAAAGTCACAATGAATTACACGACCTATCTTTTCGACTTTGACTATACGCTTGCTGATTCTTCCCGCGGAATCGTCACTTGTTTCCGCAACGTACTGACCCGTCACGGATATACAGAGGTGACGGATGATGACATCAAACGTACTATCGGCAAGACTCTGGAAGCCTCTTTTTCCATCCTCACCGGTATGACAGATGCCGGACAACTGGCAGGATTCAAGGCGGAATACCGAAAAGAGGCCGACACGCATATGACTGTCAATACGATGCTTTTTCCGGAAACCAAGTCCGTACTGACTGCGCTGAAGGACTCCGGCGCCCGCATCGGAATCATCTCGACCAAATACCGATTCCGCATCAAGGAACTCCTCGACCAGCATTTTCCCGCAGACTTTATGGAGATTATCGTGGGTGGTGAAGACGTGAAAGCCGCCAAGCCATCCCCCGAAGGGCTGCTCCTTGCCATTAAACGACTGCATGTCAGCAAAGCCGAGACCCTCTATATAGGCGACAGCACGATAGATGCAGAAACAGCCCAAGCAGCCGGAATAGACTTTGCCGGGATTACCCACGGAGTAACCACTGTCAAAGAGCTGGAGAAGTACCCCCACCGGAAAATAATGAGCACTTTGGAAGAGCTGCCGACAGTACAAGAGAAACATTCCTCATATTCAAGATTGAAAAACTCCTCCTGCCGGTAACGCAACCTGCACCCGCTTGAATTGCGGCACCACCTATACCGGCAACTACTGCAACCGTTGCGGACAAAGCCGCAACACTCCACGCTACCGGTTGAGTAACACTCTCAAAAACATTGCCGGAGGCTTATTCAATATAGACAACGTTTTTGGGCGTACCCTTCTCTTGCATTATTGTGCTTCCATATCTTTCACCTTTTTCTGAAACGCCCTATCCATCGGCATTTCCGGTGAAACTTCTTTTCCCTTCGGAGAGTGGCGGTGAACACCTTCTCCGGCATGTTTGTCAGACTCCGGTGCCTATCGCGACAGACTCCGGTGTCTGTCAGATTAAACACAAGTGTCTGTCAGATTAGACACAAGAGTCTGTCAACTTGCCATATACAGTTGTCAACTTCAGGATGCTCAAGTAAAGGTTTACACTCTCCAAACTCCTTCTAGCTACCTCAAATTAAAGAGCCATGTATACAAAAAAATAAAAAAGCAAAAGAACATTTGCCCGATTAGAATAAAAAGAGTACTTTTGTGCCCGATTATTCCGCACCGGGTTCGACCAAGTGCTTTCTAAGTGATTAGAGACCACCCGACGGAGCTAACTTATACATTATATATAAGAAATGTACGCAATTGTAGAAATCAACGGCCAGCAATTCAAAGCAGAAGCTGGCAAGAAACTGTTTGTACACCACATCCAGAATGCAGAAAACGGTACAACAGTAGAGTTTGACAAAGTTCTTTTGGTAGACAAAGACGGCAACATTACCGTAGGTGCTCCCACCGTAGAAGGCGCAAAGGTTGTTTGCCAAGTCGTATCAAACATGGTAAAAGGCGATAAAGTTCTCGTTTTCCA
This sequence comes from Bacteroides sp. L10-4, assembly GCF_013373675.1. NCBI lineage: Bacteria > Pseudomonadati > Bacteroidota > Bacteroidia > Bacteroidales > Bacteroidaceae > Bacteroides > Bacteroides sp. L10-4. The sequence continues at coordinate 34,028 of NZ_JABXJH010000039.1, read as the reverse complement.
CAAGAAAAGAAGAAAAGGTTATCGCAAGTTGAACGGTCACCGTCAACAATTCACAGAGTTAACAATCACAGAAGTAGTAGCTTAATCAATTAAAACAGTAAGAAGAAATGGCACATAAAAAAGGTGTCGGTAGTTCTAAGAACGGCCGCGAATCACAGAGTAAGAGATTAGGCGTTAAGATATTTGGTGGCGAAACTTGCAAGGCAGGTAACATCATCGTTCGTCAAAGAGGTACTGAATTCCATCCGGGTGACAACATCGGTATGGGAAAAGACCACACTCTTTTCGCTTTAGTAGATGGAACTGTAAAGTTCAAAGTGGGCAAGGAAGACAGACGTTCAGTTTCTGTTATCCCCGCAGAAAATGCAGAAGCATAAGTTTCACAGACAAGAAATAAAAGAAAGGCTGGATTCTTCAATGAGTTCAGCCTTTCTTTATTATAATACAACATGCTTCAAACGAGTTGCATAGCAATAAATATAGAAAAAGTATTAAAAAATAAAATAAGATGTTTTTTTCCGCGACATTTGTGAAAAACAGGTAGTATGAAAACCCAATTGACCTATATAATCATATTTGTCCTTTCAATAGGATTGATTCTATCGGTCAAATCCGATCTCCAACTTCATTATACCCTAAAAAGTAGCATACAAAAACAAACAGAAAAAGAAATCGAACTAAATTCTATCTTGTGGGCAATAAGAGCCTGTTTAAATTTTCTTCAATAATAATCTTATAGTGGCTAATTTGACCATTTCCTCTGCCGAGTCGAATGTTAGTTCATAGTTTCGGCAGAGCCTTCTATTGTAATCCATCCATGAGAATGTTCTTTCCACAATCCATCTCTTTTGAATGGGTCTGAATCACTGTTCCTTGTACGCGCTGATAACAACCTGAATGACATATCCGAATTTCTTTCTTATGTTATCGACAAGTTCTCCTCGGTAACCTCCATCGACAAGGATGTTTTTTACACTGGAGCACATCTCCTTAAGAACCCTCATCAGCAAATAAGCGGCTTTACTGTCATGCACATTAGCTATGGTGACCATAACGGCAATAAGAAAGCCATGCTTTGACCACGTTTCACACATACATGCCCACGTAATTTCTCTAACAACAAGTCAAAATCCAATTGAGAGGCACATTTGCGATAGTAGTAATAGACCAACTGCCACTTGGGAAAGTCAAGAGGAAGCATCCGCCATTGACAACCTGTCTTTACCAGGTAAAATATAGCGTTCCAAATCAATCGCAAATCATATTTTCGCTTTCTTTCTTGCAGGTTCAATACTTTTGTTATATATTGCCAATCGGTTTCCGTTAAATCTGTCTGATACATCTTTTTTTAAGTTTGGTCGCTTCAAAGAAAGAAATAATCTGGCGGATACGGAAACCTCTTTAGAAAAAGATTTCAGGCATTTTTAAACAGGCTCTTAGAGATATTTTCTTCCCAGTCAAAGAAGTGCCCGAATTTACCTTTATGCATTTTCAAACAAATACAAAAAAAAATATTCTAATGATTGTTTAACCTTTTAAATTGTAAATGCCATGAAAAGAAAAGTTATTATTTTAGCTATTACCAGTTTGGTTATTATCATTTCTAATTTATTTTTTTAATCAAATAGCAAATCAATATTAATCACCGACTTTGATTTACTAAATATTGAAGCCTTAGCCCAAAATGAGAGTGAAGGTGACAATCAATGGTATCAACCTGAGACCCGAAGGTGTAAACTAGAATTAGGTGGAGGATAGTTTGAAAGTAGTGTAGAAAGAGTTTGCGTATTTTGCGTAGTACCATATTCTTGTACCTCAGTAGCATGTGGTGGAGTCTTTTAATAAAAAATAACTATTATGAAACAACTATATTATATCACAACTTTCCTACTTATTTTCTGTTCTTGCCAAAACAAGAACAGAAGTAACGAATCCTTATTTCAAGCAGAGAATATATCCACCGAAGGACTACAAACCATAACGGTGGAAGTAGAAGACTATGATTTCGAGTACTTAGGAAAATACCTCAAGGCCGCTTCTTATGTTCAACTGGCCGCCGAACCTTTAATTGGCGCCATCAAGGAAGTGCAGATAAAAAACGAAAAAATATATGCGCTTGATGCATTTTCCAGAATTGTTTGTTATGACATGCAAGGCAATGTCATCTTTAAGATAGATGCAGTAGGGGCCGGACCGGGAGAATATGTACGTATCAGCGCTTTTGCAATAAACGAGCAAAGCAGAGAACTGGTTATTTACGACAACCCGAAGACGACACTGCTATATTATAACTCCGATAATGGGAAACATATTAAAACAGAGAAGTTTCCCAAGCCCAATCCCGGTGCAATGGCTTCATCGGATGGAGTTTATTATTACGATAATCAGTTTCACAGTAATTACCCCAACGACAGTACACTGCACTATTCCCTATTATTATCAAAAAACGGCACTGATATTGTTCAACGCTATTTTGCACACAATCAAGCAGAAGCCGAATATCATTTCAGTGCCACACCACAGCCGTTCAGTTACAATGATTCCGTACTATACTATTGCAGAAACTTCGATAACATAGTCTACAAACTAAGCCCGAATGGTTTAAAGGCCGTTTACGAGATAAAGATTCCCAATCCATTGCCATTCTCGAAGATTGAAGAAAAAGCAAATGAGATGGGACTCATGAAATCAGCCTACTCTTTGGGAATAGAATGTATATACAAGTGCGAAAATTTGCTTTATTTCCAGTTTTATAAAGGCGGCTATCTGCAAGTTGTCCTCTATGACCTATCCCGGAAAAAGCAGATATATTGTGGAAAAAGACTGGCGGACAAAGCAGGAAGAGAAGTTCCCTTTTACCGATTAATCAACGGAGTGTACAAAAACCGATTCTGGGGGTATATAACCCCGGAAACCATCGAGTGGGCTTTAGCCAATGAACCAGACAAAGATTATCCTGAAATATTCCGCAGCTACAATCCCGATTCCGGCAATCCGATTATCGCATTCTATGAAGTTGTGAAATGACAGGAAGATAAAACCACGCAAATAGCAGGCAATACAAAAAATAAGCAACTATCTTTTTGTATTACCTGCTATTTGCGTTATCTTTGCCCTCAAAATCAGAGTATTTAAATTGTATATAAGAATATGCTTACCATCAAACAGATTACAGAAAACACCGACGCGGTTCTCCGCGGACTGGAAAAGAAGCACTTCAAGAATGCAAAAGAAACCATTGCACAAGTGCTGGACTTCAACAACAAAAGAAAAGCCAACCAAACCCTCTTAGATAAAAACCTGGCGGAAGCCAACTCACTCTCCAAATCCATCGGACAACTGATGAAGGAGGGCAAGCGAGAAGAAGCGGAAGCCGCCAAGAGCCGTGTGGCCGAACTGAAAGAGGGTAACAAAGAATTGCAAGCCAATATGGAGCAGGCTGCCAATGATTTGCAGACTTTGCTTTACACCATTCCCAACGTTCCCTACGATAGCGTGCCCGAAGGCGTAGGCGCCGACGACAATGTGGTGGAGAAAATGGGAGGCATGGAAACCGAACTTCCCAAAGATGCCCTGCCCCACTGGGAACTGGCCAAGAAATATGACCTGATTGATTTCGACCTGGGCGTTAAGATTACAGGCGCGGGATTCCCTGTATATAAAGGTAAAGGCGCACAATTGCAACGCGCCCTCATCAACTTCTTCCTGGACGAAGCACGCAAATCGGGCTATACGGAAATTATGCCGCCGACAGTGGTGAACGCTGCTTCCGGCTATGGTACGGGGCAACTTCCCGATAAAGAAGGACAAATGTACCATTGCGAAGTGGACGACTTATATCTGATTCCTACAGCCGAAGTTCCGGTAACAAACATCTACCGCGATGTGATTCTGGACGAAAAGCAGTTGCCCGTCAAGAATTGCGCTTATACCCAATGCTTCCGTCGCGAAGCCGGCTCATACGGAAAAGATGTACGCGGCCTGAACCGTCTGCACGAATTCTCCAAAGTAGAGCTGGTGCGCATTGACAAGCCCGAACATTCCAAGCAGTCTCATCAGGAAATGCTGGACCATGTGGAAGGATTGCTCCAGAAGCTGGAACTGCCCTACCGCATTCTTCGTCTTTGTGGCGGTGACATGAGTTTTACAGCTGCCCTCTGCTTCGACTTCGAAGTGTATTCCGAAGCACAAAAACGTTGGCTGGAAGTAAGTTCCGTCTCCAATTTTGACACTTATCAAGCCAACCGTCTGAAATGCCGCTACCGCACGGCAGAAAAGAAAACAGAGCTTTGCCATACGCTGAACGGTTCTGCACTGGCTCTGCCACGTATCGTTGCCGCCTTGCTGGAAAACAATCAGACTCCGGAAGGAATCCGCATTCCGAAAGCATTGGTACCGTATACCGGATTCGAGATAATTGACTAAAAGCCGCATCTTTTGTGCTATAAAAAGAGAATAGCACGCAGATGACAAATAAGGCAGATGACCACAGATAATTGTTGCTATAAATAATTAATCTGTGGTCATCTGCCTTATCTGTGTCATCTGCGTGCCATCCCCTCAACTCCCTCACCTCCATCATTTTTTCCATCCCCCTTTCTTTGTTATTAACAAATAACCCTTATCTTTGCAAAATCTATCAATCTGACAGTAATTACGTAATTATACCAACAAAATCATTAGATAATGAATAAAATCATTAGCAAAAAACATTTTTCAGAAAAGGTATTCAAATTAGTCATTGAAGCACCGCTAATTGCTAAGTCACGTAAGGCAGGACATTTTGTCATTGTGCGCGTAGGCGAAAAAGGCGAACGTATGCCGCTTACCATTGCAGAAGCCGACCCGGTAAAGGGAACCATCACTCTGGTGGTTCAGGAAGTCGGACTCTCCTCTACCCGTCTTTGCGAACTGAATGAAGGCGATTACATTACGGATGTTGTCGGTCCGTTGGGACAAGCCACCCACATTGACAACTTCGGAACCGTGGTTTGTGCCGGAGGCGGTGTAGGCGTAGCTCCCATGCTCCCCATCGTACAGGCGCTGAAAGCTGCCGGCAACCGTGTCATTACCGTACTGGCAGGTCGTACCAAAGAACTTATTATCCTTGAAAAGGAGATGCGCGAAAGTTCCGATGAAGTCATCATCATGACCGACGACGGCTCCTACGGACGCAAAGGTCTGGTGACGGAAGGTGTGGAAGAAGTCATCAAACGCGAGAAAGTGGATAAATGCTTCTGCATCGGCCCTGCCATCATGATGAAGTTTGTTTGTTTGCTGACAAAGAAATATGAAATACCCACCGACGTATCGCTGAACACAATTATGGTGGACGGCACGGGCATGTGTGGAGCCTGCCGCATCACGATAGGCGGAAAAACGAAGTTCGTATGCGTAGATGGCCCCGAGTTCGACGGACATCAAGTGGATTTCGACGAGATGCTGAAGCGTATGGGCGCCTTCAAAAGTATCGAACGCGAAGAAATGCACAAGCTGGAAGAACCGCAAACCTGCCAGGCCACCGGTGAGAACAAAGAAGACGAGAAAAGCCGTAACGCTGCCTGGCGCCAGGAACTGCGCAAATCCATGAAAGCCAAAGAACGCACGGCAATTCCGCGTGTGGAGATGAACGAACTCGATGCAGAATACCGCTCGCACAGCCGCAAAGAGGAAGTCAATCAAGGGTTAACGAAAGAACAAGCGCTGGCAGAGGCCAAACGTTGCTTGGACTGCGCCAACCCCGGATGTACGGAAGGTTGTCCCGTAGGCATCGACATCCCCCGCTTCATCAAGAACATCGAGCGCGGCGAATTCCTCGAAGCTGCCAAGACCCTGAAAGAAACCAGTGCACTGCCCGCAGTCTGCGGTCGCGTCTGTCCGCAGGAGAAGCAGTGCGAATCCAAATGTATCCATCTGAAGATGAACGAGAAGCCGGTAGCCATCGGCTATCTGGAACGTTTTGCCGCCGACTACGAACGGGAAAGCGGACAAATCTCCATACCGGAAATCAAGGAAAAGAACGGTATCAAAGTTGCCGTCATCGGTTCGGGACCTGCAGGTCTGTCGTTTGCCGGAGATATGGCAAAGTATGGCTATGACGTGACCGTTTTCGAAGCACTGCACGAGATTGGCGGTGTATTGAAATACGGCATTCCGGAGTTCCGCCTGCCCAACAAGGTGGTGGATGTGGAAATTGACAACCTTGCCAAAATGGGAGTGGAATTCGTCAAAGACTGTATCATCGGCAAGACGCTCAGCGTGGAACAATTGGAAGAAGAAGGCTTCAAGGGCATATTCGTAGCTTCGGGTGCAGGACTGCCCAACTTTATGAATATCCCCGGCGAGAACTCCATCAATATCCTCTCGTCCAATGAATACCTGACCCGTGTCAACCTGATGGATGCGGCAAGTGAAGATTCCGATACACCGGTTCCTTTCGGTAAATGCGTAGCCGTGATAGGTGGCGGCAATACTGCCATGGACTCTGTGCGTACTGCACGCCGCCTCGGTGCAGAGCGCGCCCTGATTATCTACCGCCGCTCGGAAGAAGAAATGCCGGCACGTATCGAGGAGGTGAAGCATGCCAAGGAAGAAGGCGTAGAGTTCCTGACCCTCCACAACCCGATTGAATACATCGCCGACGAACAAGGAAAAGTAAAACAAGTGGTGCTTCAGAAGATGGAGTTGGGTGAACCGGATGCCAGCGGACGTCGTAGTCCCGTACCCATCCCCGGAGCCACGGAAACCATCGACATCGACCTTGCCATCGTCAGCGTAGGTGTATCTCCCAACCCGATTGTCCCAAGCTCCATCAAGGGATTGGAATTGGGCCGGAAGGGAACGATTGCCGTCAATGATAATATGCAGTCGTCCATCCCGACCATCTTTGCCGGAGGCGACATTGTCCGCGGAGGTGCTACCGTAATCCTTGCCATGGGAGACGGACGAAAGGCAGCAGCAGCGATGAACGAACAGCTAAAAAAATAAGAATCTGTCATGAAAGGTGGAGACATACGAACTCCACCTTTTTTATTCTACTACAACCTCTCCCTCTGCTTTCCCCTTCTAACATACAATTTAATATTTCAAGAAAATGAAACGTATTCATCTATCCCTACTTCTCTGCCTGGCTTCCCTATTGGCAAGCGCCCAAGAGCCCCTAAACGGGGATTCCCTTGCTTCAGACTTTCGGTATCTGGTAAAAGAACTGGCAAATACCTATATGGAACAAACCTTATTCCGGCTACCCTATACCGGTATGCAAGGCTCTATCTCCAACTCCATACAAATATGCTTTCCGGGCAAAGACCGGTGTGCCCACACACTTTATCCGGACCTGATGCCCACCTATCAGGATTACCAAAGATATAATTTTGATGTCCAAACTGAGATTCTGTATTTACTCGACAAGATTAAATCGGCTCCTCATTCTCATACGAACCCTGCGGAGAAGTATCAGAAGTAAAAACAAAGCCCCGTTTACAGATAAATTGCAAACGAGGCTTTATTTCTATATTTCAATAAAGAGACTACTTCACCACCTTGTTCGTTGCCGGGTCGGGGAAAATCACCGTCGGCTTGAACGACTTGGCTTCTTCAAAGTCCATCAGCGCGTAGGACATGATAATAACAATGTCATCGGGTTGCACCTTGCGGGCTGCCGCACCGTTCAGGCAAATTTTGCCAGAACCACGCTCGCCCTTAATAATGTAGGTTTCAAAACGCTCACCGTTATTATTGTCGGCTATATATACCTTCTCGCCGGCAATCATGTTGGCGGCATCCATCAAATCTTCATCGATCGTGATGCTTCCCATATAGTTCAGGTTCGCTTCCGTGACGCGGGCACAATGGATTTTCGACTTCAACACTTCAATCATCATATCTTTATAAATTACGAATTACTAATTATAAATTACAAGGCAGCAGGCTCTTTGTACTTGATATTATCAATCAGACGAACTTCCCCGCAGAACACTGTGATGCAACCCACAGCATAAGAAGTTTCCTCCCAATCGGCAATCTTCTGTAAGGTATTGCCATCCACCAGTTCAAAGTATTCCAAACGCAATCCGGGGGCGGCTGCGATGGTGTCTTCCACAAACTTCCGTGTCTCAGCTACCGTGTGTGAGGCTGCAAAGGTACGACTTTCAAATAAAGTCTGGGAAATTTTCAGTGCATTTTTGCGTTCTTCGGCAGACAAACGGGCATTGCGACTGCTCAGAGCCAACCCGTCTTCCTCACGCACAATCGGACACCCTACAATTTCCAAAGGATACTTCATCTGGCAGACCATCTCGCGGATAATGGCCAACTGCTGGAAATCTTTCTCGCCAAAGTAGGCACAATCCGGCTTCACCGCATCAAACAGCTTGCTCACAATCTGGCAGACACCGTTAAAATGCCCCGGACGGAATGCCCCTTCCATCACTGTGTCCAGCGGCGCATAGCTGAAACGGCGGGTATCCGGTTCCGGATACATCTCCTCCACCGAAGGTGCAAAGACAAATGCAGCTCCACACGCTTCCAGCAGACGGCAGTCAGCCTCCGGCGTACGGGGATATTTCACTAAATCATTCTTGTCATTAAACTGAGTCGGATTTACAAAAACGCTTACTACAGCAGCGTCATTTTCTGCCACACAACGTTTCACCAATGAGGCATGACCGGCATGCAAGGCACCCATCGTAGGCACCAGACCTACCTTCTTTCCTTGGGCTCTCAAAGCCGAAAGTCCGGCCTGCAAGTCCTTGATAGTATGTACTATTTCCATTTTAATTGGTTATATGATAACTTGGTTGTTCGCAAAAGCGGTGCAAAATAAACCATTATTTAGCATATAAAGAAGAAATATCGCAAATTAATGCAAAACCCAATACACTTTCCAGCCAAGCCCCAAGCACTTTAATCACTGAAAAACAAACAGTTAACAATTCATAAGGAATTATAGACAGGCTACGTTTGCTTTATTGCCCGTTTTTTTTTATATCTTTGCAAAATAATTGAGAACATTGTTATTATGACAAAGGCGAACAAGGTTTTATTTATAACCCAAGAAATTACTCCTTACGTTTCAGAATCCGAAATGTCCCTCGTAGGCAGAAACCTACCTCAGGCTATTCAAGAAAAAGGCAGAGAAATCAGAACGTTTATGCCCAAATGGGGAAATATCAACGAACGCAGAAACCAGCTGCATGAAGTGATACGACTCTCTGGCATGAACCTCATCATTGACGATACCGACCACCCGCTCATCATCAAGGTTGCCTCTATCCAGTCTGCACGTATGCAAGTGTACTTCATCGACAATGACGACTACTTCCAAAACCGCTTGCAGGCAATGGATGAAAACGGTGAAGAGTATGAAGACAATGATGCCCGCGCCATCTTCTATGCCCGCGGTGTACTGGAGACAGTGAAGAAACTGCGCTGGTGTCCTGACATCATCCACTGCCACGGCTGGATGACCGCTTTGGCGCCTCTGTATATCAAGAAAGCTTACAAAGACGAACCTTCCTTCAGAGATGCCAAGGTCGTATTTTCTCTTTATGAAGATGACTTCAAGCAACCTTTCCACGCAGACTTCCCCAACAAGCTGTTGCTGAAAGGCATCACCAAGAAAGATATTGCCGGATTGAAGGAACCTATTGACTACGCTTCACTTTGCAAACTGGCTGCGGACTTCTCCGACGGCATTATCCAGCAAAGCAAGCATGTCGATGAGGAAGTGATGAACTATGCCCGCGAATCCGGAAAACCGGTATTGGAATATCAATCTCCCGAAAACTTTACCGAAGCCTGCAACGACTTCTACGACAAAGTATGGGAAACAAAATAAAAATAAAATTGATTTAGACAATAAAGCTATGAAAGTAAGATATCTGGGAACATTGCTTTTGGCAGTCCTGACTTTCTTTGGATGCGATGACAACACCGGTACATTAGGTTTGGGCATGTTACCCGATTCTGACCGCATGTCAGCGCATACTACAACTTTTGATGTAATAACACGTTCATTTGCCGTTGATTCCGTATTTGCCAAGACGAGTACCGGATATATAGGCAAGTTTTCCGATCCGGAATTCGGTTATTACGAAACAAGTTTCCTCACGGAATTGAACTGCACGGAGAACTTCTCCCTTCCTGAAGTGTATAAGGAAACTGAATGGGACAGCGAAGGAAATCCGACAAAAGCCACCGGTACAATGGCAGGAGACTCGGTAGTTGCCGTGCAACTGACCATACTTTATGAGAACTGGTTTGGCGACTCCTTGAATGCGTGCCGGATGAGCGCCTACGAGCTGACCAAAAAGCTGGATAAAAACCGCTACACCAACATCAAGCCGGAAGAATATTACATCGACGAAGGCGGCCATTTCAAATTGCTTGGACGCAAAGCCTATTCTGCTTACGATACTTCTGTACCTGACTCAATAAGAAATGCGACAGATGCGTATGGCACCAAGACCTTCTATCCCAATGTAACGTTCCCATTGGACAAGAAAGCCTTCGGCGAAGACAGAATATTGAAAGTTTATCGGGAACACCCCGAATACTTTAAAGACGCTGCAACTTTCATAGACAAAATTTTCAAAGGAGTATACGTGAAGAGCGATTATGGAGATGGAACCATCCTCTATGTGGATTATGTGGCTTTGAATATGCAATTCCGTTTCCACCACGTAAATGATACTACCGGTGTAGCACTGAAGAAAAAGGATGGTACAGACTCTTTGTTCTATAGCATGCAGACTGTATTTGCCTCTACCAAAGAGGTTATCCAGGCAAACCGGTTCTTGAATTCCGATTTGATAAAGGAAAAGGCCCAAAAAGAGACGGGACACACTTACATCAAATCTCCTGCCGGTATCTTCACCGAAGCTATCATGCCATACGATTCAATATACAACAAACTGTCCAATGACCCCCTGAATGCCGTGAAGTTGACTTTCACGAATTACAATATAAACAGCGACTACGAATATAGCATGAGTGCCCCCAATGACGTGCTGTTGATACGTAAGCAGGACTTGAAGAGCTTCTTTGAAGACAACAAAGTCAGGGATAATATCACCTCATTTACAACAACCCACAATGCATTTGCCACCAATCAATACGTATTCAGCAACATAGCCCGGTTGGTTACCACTTGCATCAACGAAAAACAAGCTGCCAAGAAAGCCGCCAAAGATAAAGCCGGCAGTTCTTGGAATGAGACAGAGTGGGAGAAAACTTGGAACAAAGAAAATGAAGACTGGGATAAGGTATTGCTGATTCCGGTTTCCATTACCTATGACAACAGTACAAACAGTAGTGGCAACAAAACCATGACCGGTATCCAGCATGATCTCAAGCCGGGATATGCCAAACTGAAAGGAGGTCCGGAAGAAGAAAACGGTAAAGTAAAATCTCCATTGAAGATAGAAGTAACATACACCAGTTTCAACAAGTAACTGACAGATATTCCATAAAAAAGCCTTCCGTTCATTGTAGAACGGAAGGCTTTTTTTATGATTGATGGGACAAGCTGCCGATATTATTCAACAGCCTTTTTAGTTGTTTTCTTAGCAGCAGGCTTTTTGGCAGAGGCCTTGGCCTTTGCCGGTTTTTCAGCGGCAGATTTAGCTGTAGCCTTGCTCTCTTTCTTTTCCGCAGCCTTTATCTTCTCCAGTTTGGTCTGCGCTTTCGCCAATTCCTTGTGAAGTTCCTCTATCTCGGTACCTTGGTTCTGGATGGTGGTCAGCAATGCATTCAGCTCTTCATTATCTATATCCACCGGATAGAGAGAATCTACACGTTTGATAAAGTCACCAAGAATATTCATATAATTGGTGAAAGCATCGAAAGGAGATTCATAAATGCCACGGTTCAAACCGACACCGCTTTGCTTGGTAGTCATGAAACGGAAGTTGTTACTTGCCTGCAGATAATCCCAGTCTTGCTTGATACGGCGGTCATCACAGAGATGGACACGTTCGGCAACACTATACAGCTTGTTGAATGCTTCACGCTGCATCACATTACCCAGCCAGCAGCTGGTATCTCTTTCTTCGTCCACCCAAGACATCGGGTATGGAACGTCCAACTGGGAAACAGATTTCAGTTTGGTAACGATTTCCGTCGGTGTAGAGAAAGTAATTCCCTTTTCTTTAGCACAATACGGCAATGCCTTCAGGAATTCCAGAATATTGGAAGACAACGGCTGTGCCATACCCAGAGCAGAAAGTTCCATAAAGATATTGATAACCTGCTCTTCTTGCGGCAAAGCATCAATCCAACTGATATATTTGTCGGCAAACAAAGGATACTCGCTCCACTCAGAGTTGGAGAAACGCAGGCTGATGTCGTCAGACAACTTAAAGTCACGCAACAGCAACTTCAAGTTAGGATTCATAGAACAGTGATATACATAGTGCGGACTCTTCCACCCCAGCACATGCTTGGCTCCTTCCGTCAGCATACCCTTGAATCCCAGAGCTGCCACCATCGCACCAATCTCGTCATTATAAATCAGGCTGGAATTACGGAATACCTTCGGCGCCTTACCGAACATTTGCTTCATCTTGGCACTCTGCCGCATCACTTCTTCCTTGAAACAATCTTCGTTGGCCAAAGAAGAAAGACCATGAGAATAAGGTTCAGCCAGGAATTCGCAACAGCCCGTTTCGCTGAGCTGACGCAGCAGGTCTATAACAGCCGGCGCATGTATCTCCAATTGCTCCAATGCCACGCCGGAGATGGAGAAAGCCACTTTAAACGCACCTCCGGAATTCTTCACCATTTCAATCAAGGTGTTCAATGCCGGGATATAAGAGCGTTCGGCTACATCATTGATACTGGTTTCATTGGCATAATCATCGTAGTAATAATGATCGGTACCGATATCAAAGAAACGGTAACGTTTCAGATGAATAATTTGATGTATTTCAAAATAAAGACAGATAGTTCTCATTTCTATTATTGTTTTTGTTATTTACCATAGTTTCTTAACACATCCTCGTAGAGGGCGCGGATTCTCAAGCCTACTTTTTCCCACGTAATTCCATCCACTTCCTTCTTGCCCTCTTCCTGCAGATATCGGAAGAGAGCGGGATTGGTGCAGAGGGAATAAATGGCATCTGCCATTGCATGAATGTCCCAATAATCGGTCTTGATGACCTTATCAAGGATTTCACCGCATCCCGACTGTTTGGAAATGATGGAAGGGGTTCCACACTGCATGGCTTCCAATGGAGCGATACCGAAAGGCTCGGAAACGGAAGGCATAACGAATACATCACTGTTCTTGTAAACCTCATATACCTGCTTTCCCTTCATGAAGCCCGGGAAATGAAAGCGGTCGGCAATACCCCGTTCGGCTGCCAGATTAATCATAGCATTCATCATATCGCCCGAACCGGCCATTACGAAACGAATGTTACGCGCACGTTTCAACACGAGTGCAGCAGCTTCCACAAAGTATTCGGGCCCCTTCTGCATCGTGATACGTCCCAAGAAGGTAACCACCTTCTCCTTGGTATGTTCGGGACGAGGTATATCCTGATATTCCTGCGAAAGCGGATATACAGCATTGTGCATTGCAAACACTTTGTTAGGGTTCTGGTGATACTGCTCAATCACCGTGCGGCGGGTCAGCTCGGACACACACATGATGCAGTCGGCATAATCCATACCGTTCTTCTCCATAGAATAGACGGTAGGATTGACTTTTCCACGCGAGCGGTCAAAGTCCGTAGCATGGACATGGATGCAAAGCGGCTTTCCGCTCACCATTTTGGCATGTACTCCGGCAGGATACGTCAGCCAGTCATGGGCATGGATAATATCAAATTCCTGCTGGCGAGCCACTACTCCGGCAATCACCGAGAAATTGTTTATCTCTTCGTGCAGGTTGCCGGGATAACCGCCGGCAAAATCCATGCAGCCTATGTCATTGACGTGCATATAAGAGAAATCCGAATAGATATGGTCGCGGAAAGAATAATAATCTTCCGGTGTCATGTTGCGCGTCAGCCTCGACTTCAAATAATTGTAATCGACATCACGCCACACGATGGGCACCTGGTTCATGCCCACTATCTTCAAGAAATCCTCTTCTTCACCCGTCGGCTTGGGCATGCAGAAAGTAGTTTCCACATCACCCTGCAAACTTAATCCCTTAGTTATTCCATAAGAAGCAACCGCAAGACCACCATATATTTTGGGAGGGAATTCCCATCCAAACATTAAAACTTTCATCTTCGTTCCTCCTTTTATAAATTATATTTAGACAATAACTTCAAGATACGCAGGATTTCTGCCGTATTCATGGCAAATGACACTGCCCCTCTTCCTACAAACGGAGGATTACCATCGAAGAGTTCGGGCAATGCGCCAATACAGTGGGAAGTCATTTCATCTTCCATACCGATAAGGTATCTTTCTACAAACGACACGCCACTCACTTTATAGATGCGCAGATATGCTTCCATGTAGAAACCCATCAGCCACGGCCATGCCGTACCCATATGATAAGCATAATCTCTTTGAATCTGAGGACCTACATAATTCGGATTGTATCCGCCACTCTTGGGGCTCAGAGTACGCAAGCCCTTCGGAGTCAACAGTTCTTTCGTCACAATATCGAGCACCTGCTTCTTCTGCGACCTATCCAAAGGAGAATAGTCAAAGGCAACGGTAAATATCATGTTGGGGCGTACGCTCCAATCCATCATATAACCATCCACATAGTCGAACAGATAACCATACTCATTACGGAAGACTTCTACGAAAGATTTTCCGGTTATTTCCGCCTGAGCGTCCAGAGTATCGGCAAGAATTTCATTGCCTCCCTCCCGAACCATATCGGCCACAAAACGCAAGGCATTATACCACAGTGCATTCACTTCCACAATGTAGCCCGTACGCGGAATAACCGGACGGCCATTGGCGGTGGAATTCATCCAGGTAACCGCTTTTTCGGTGCCATTGGTATACAACAGTCCGTTTTCGTGCAGGAAGAGATTGTCGTGCCTGCGTTCACGGATATAGTCAACAATCTCCTCCAGAAGATTACCGTACATCTGCCGGCAATTTTCACGCGAAGTCTCCTTGGCATACTGCTGTAAAGCCCAGATAGCCCACAACAGCACATCCGGATGCTCCATCTCGTATATCTTGTAGGAGGAAGGTTCTCCATTGATAAACTCGCGGATAGCCTTTTCCGCTGTTTTCATCACGTCTTCAAATTCATCCTGCTCGCCTAAGGCCAAAGTAAGACCAGGCAAAGAGATGAACAAGTCACGGGCGCGGCACTTGAACCAGGGATAGCCTGCAAGCACATAATGCTCCTCTCCCTGCTTGTTGTGGAACTGGTGCGCCGAATTTTTCAGACAGTGGTAGAAACTGTCACGCGGAGTGCGGTCGGCCACCTCAGACTCAAACGTCTGCTTCAACTTACGGGGAGAAATCTCGGAGATACCGGCAGAGAAGACCACGCTTTCGCCTTTCTTTATATCCACTTCAAAATATCCCGGCACATAAAGGTCTTCGTTGAAGTCATATCCGCGTTCCTGTTCTTTAGAATACTCGATACCACGATACCAGTCAGGCTGAAAGTGGAACTCATTCTTTTTGTTGAGCTGCATGAACAACTCAGGATAACCGGGATACATGCAAGTTTTAATGCCATTCTCCACCAACTGGTAGTCGCGGCTTGCCTGCGCATTTTCGTGCGTGTACTCGCGCACACTGCGGAATGCCAGGAAAGGGCGGAATCTGAGTGTGGTTGCCGAATGGGCATCGACCAAGGTATAACGAATCAGAATCCGATTTTCATGATGTACGAAAATCTTTTCCTTACGAAGGATGACGCCTCCTACACGATAAGTAGTTGTCGGGATGTTTTCACAGTCGAACTCTCGGATGTACTTGTGTCCATTGGGACTGAAGTGGTTTCCTTGATACTTATGTAACCCCAAGTTGAACTCCGCACCGTGCTGAATTACAGTTTCATCCAAAGAAGACAGCAGCACATGGTTTTCATCATCGAGATTGGGGACTGGTATCACCAACAGACCGTGATATTTGCGTGTGTTACAATCTACAATTGTTGTACAATGATAGGCTCCTGATCTATTCGTCCGCAATATCTCCCTTGGCAAAGATTCTTGCAGATTAATCATCAGGGTCTTGTCAAATCGTAAATAACTCATAGTTGTGCATTATTTAAAGGTTAATTATTTCGGTATATGCGCTACAAGCCATGTAGCGATGCCCAAAAATACGAATTAAAGCTTATAGCCAAAATAAAAAGTCAGTTTTTTTTCGGTTTTCGTCAAATATTCCGTAGTATTGTACAAAAATAGCAATCAACGTACGAAATATGAAGCATGACATACAGAAAATGGCATTGGCAGCGGTTATACCTCTATTCCTGCTATTCATTTTATACATTTTGAAGTTTTTGGAGATAGGCATGGATTGGAACTTCACGCAACTGGGAGTATATCCGATGGAACAGCGGGGCATGTTCGGAATTTTCGCACACCCACTGGTACACAGCAGTTTCAAGCATCTGTTCGCCAATACGATTCCACTTTTTTTCCTGATGTGGTGCCTGTTCTATTTCTACCGCCACATAGCCCCCTACATCTTTTTTGCCATTTGGATAGGATGCGGTACGCTTACCTTTCTTATAGGGAAACCGGGATGGCATATCGGAGCCAGCGGCATCATATACGGACTGGCATTCTTTCTGTTCTTCAGCGGCATACTGCGCAGGCACGTACCGCTCACCGCCATTTCATTGCTGGTAACGTTTCTATATGGCGGCCTGGTATGGAACATGTTCCCTCAGTTTGCCAAGACGACCACTTCCTGGGAAGGGCACCTCAGTGGAGCCATAGCAGGCACGTTGTGTGCCATAGGCTTTATGGGATACGGTCCCCAACGGCCTGACCCGTTTGCCAGAGAGGAAGACGAGGAAGACGATGAGGAAGATAAGGAAGACAATGAGGATGAGGACGATAGGAAGGAAGAGAAAAAGAACGAGGATTCGTCTACAAGGATTGAATAGCACGTTTAAGAAACAATAAAAAAACAAAAAGAGGGGTAAAGAGTTTACAGTACACCTTGATAATGTCTATTTTTGTTTCAAAACAAGAAGAAAAAGCATTATGAATACAATGTTTGATACATTATTGCAACTGCCACTCTTTCAAGGACTCGCACAAGAAGACTTTACCAATATCCTGGGAAAAGTAAAACTGGACTTTACGAAACACAAGGCAGGCGAAGTCATTGTGAAAGCAGGCGACACATGCAGTCAACTGATATTTGTATTGAAGGGTGAAGTTTCCTCATACACATCATCTGCGGATGCATCATACAGTTTCACGGAATATTATCAGGCACCCTACGTCATAGAGCCGCAATCTTTGTTCGGAATGAACACCTCCTACGTTTCAACCCACACAGCTCAGACAGAAACCCACACCGTAAGCATCAGCAAGGCTTTCGCCATGAGCGAATTGTTCAGATACGACATATTCCGCCTGAATTACATGAATATCATCAGCAACCGCGCCCAAAGCCTGAACAACCGTCTTTGGGCGAAAACCGCCGACAACCTTGAAAAACGTATCGGCAACTTTATCCTGACACATACCGAACGTCCGTCGGGCAGGAAAATACTGAAAATTAAAATGGAAGAATTGGCCCAGGTAGTCAATGATACCCGCATGGGAGTATCGAGAGCGTTGAACGGCATGCAGGAGAAAGGCCTGCTCGAACTGCGCAGAGGCGAGATAATGATTCCCGACGCGGAAAAGCTCTTATAGCCACCTGAGCCGGGGTTTACTACAGCACCTTGTCTATCGCTTTCTTTATCAAGGTTTCCATCACTTTATATCCTTCCAAAGTGGGGTGTACCCCGTCTTTGGTATACGAGGGGTTCAAAGCGTTATTACCGCCTTCCACTTCTACCATCTCACTGTAATAGTCGACATAAGGAATCTTGTTTTCCCGGGCATACTTCCGGATTCTGGCATTCAACTGCATTATCTTTTGAGGAGCATCCTTGACAGAAGGGTTCCAGCCAAAGGCAGCAGCAGGCAGCACAGAGGTCAAAATCACCTTTATCTTATTGGTCCGTGCCAACTCTACCATAGACACTATATTTCCAAAAGTGTATTCTTCATTATAAGCGCCTGCATTTTCCGCTACGTCATTGGTACCTGCGTTTATCACGACCAGCGCCGGAGCAAGCTTGATGACATCTTCGCGAAAACGGAGCAGAAAATGAGAAGAGGTCTGCCCGCTTATGCCACGGCCCACATAACCGTTGTCCTCAAAGAAAGCGGCATCGTTTGCCACCCATCCTTCCGTGATGGAGTTTCCCATAAAAACCACCCGGTTCTTTTGCTTTCCCTTTCGCAGCAATTCCTTGTTTGCCTCTGCATAGCGTTTCAAATTTCCCCAATCCTGCTTTTGTGCGTCAGAGGCTACCCAGGGGAAGCACAAAAAGACAGCAATCATACATAAAAGTTTCATCGTTCTATTCATTATTATTCTATTTATAAAAAACGGGAATGTGCCAAAACACCAAAAATATGAAAATCACCCCTGTCACAGATATCTGTAGCAAGGATGATTTTGTTAAAGAGAAGGTTTTGACCCCTCATCACTATCATTGGTCAATCTCACTCCCACTCTATTGTGCTGGGTGGTTTTGAAGAGATGTCGTATGTGACGCGGTTCACGCCTTTCACCTTATTTATAATGTCGTTGGACACCTTGCCCAAGAATTCATAGGGCAAATGCGCCCAGTCGGCTGTCATGGCATCGGTGGAAGTGACGGCACGCAAGGCCACTGCACGTTCGTAGGTACGTTCGTCGCCCATGACGCCCACACTCTGTACGGGCAGAAGAATGACACCAGCCTGCCACACCTGATGGTAGAGCGATGTCTCGTTGCCGTCGGCATCCTCCACTTTCCAGTCGCGCAAGCCCTGGATGAAAATATCGTCGGCTTCCTGCAAAGTATGCACCTTCTCCGGTGTTATATCCCCCAGGATACGGACAGCCAGTCCCGGACCAGGAAAAGGATGACGGGTAATCAGATGTTCGGGCATTCCCAATTCGCGTCCCACGCGGCGTACTTCGTCCTTGAACAGCCACTGCAACGGCTCGCACAGACGGAGGTTCATCTCCTCGGGCAGACCGCCCACGTTGTGATGGCTCTTGATGGTCTTACCCGTAATGTTCAGACTCTCGATACGGTCGGGATAAATGGTGCCTTGTGCCAACCAGCGGGCATCGGTTATCTTGTGCGCTTCGGCATCGAAGACTTCGACAAAATCGCGGCCGATGATTTTACGCTTCTGCTCAGGCTCGGTCACTCCCTCCAGATCCTTGAAGAACTTCTCGCTGGCATCCACGCCAATCACGTTCAGCCCTAAGCACTCGTAGTCGTTCATCACATTCTTGAACTCATTCTTACGAAGCAGCCCGTGGTCTACGAAGATGCAGGTCAGGTTCTTGCCGATGGCACGATGCAGCAACACGGCGGCTACCGAAGAATCAACACCGCCACTCAGTCCCAAGATAACGCGGTCGTTGCCAAGCTGCTCCTTCAGTTCGGCCACAGTGGTATCTACAAACGATGCAGCGCTCCAGCTCTGGCTGCAACCGCAAACGTCTACCACAAAGTTACGCAGCATCTGCGTACCATCCTCGCTATGGAATACTTCCGGATGGAACTGCACTCCCCACATGTCTTCACCTTCTGCCTGGTAGGCGGCAATCGCCACCTTATCCGTAGAAGCTATAGGCTTAAAGTTATCGGGAATGGCGGTAATCGTGTCTCCGTGGCTCATCCACACCTGTGTATTCTTCCTTACCCCTTTAAAAAGGACGTTCTCCGAATCGAACGAGCCGAGATGGGCACGCCCATACTCGCGGGTACCGGCTGGTTCCACCCGTCCGCCGTTGCTGTAAGAGATGAACTGTGCACCGTAGCAGATACCCAGGATGGGGTATTTCCCGCGAATCCCGCTCAAATCTACCTTGAATGCACTCTCATCATAAACCGAAAAGGGGCTACCCGAAAGGATAACTCCTTTTACACTCTCATCTCCGTATGGAAACTTGTTGTAAGGCACAATCTCGCAATAGACATTCAATTCGCGCAACCGACGGCCGATGAGCTGCGTGGTTTGCGAACCGAAATCAAGAATAACAATCTTCTCTTGCATATAAATCCGTATAGACTTTAATAAATGATTTGCAAAAGTAGAAAAAAGTAAGGGAATATCTCGTAAAATCTGCGATTTATTTCCCGAACTCCACCAATTCCACGCCTTCACCCAACACACGGCGATAACCGTCCGCTTGTTTGTTCCGCTCGGGAATGAACTGCACACGCACTGCCCGCACCTGCTCTACACTTACCTCTTCGGGGCTGTCCACCCCTTTTCCGGCACAACTCAGTTTGTAGTAGAACGACCCCAGACCGTCCAGATGCACACTGCGCCCGTTTTCGAGATAGAACGCCATCACTTCGGGCATGGCACGGATAACGGCATGCACATCAGCCGGGGTTACCGTGCATTTGCGACTGATGGCTTCGCCCAATTCTTGCGTATTCACAGGATGCTTCAACACACACGCACGAGGAAACCATTTGAATTTTCCCGCTATTTTGGCACGGCTTTTCTTAAAGAACATAATTTTTTCGTTATTTGAGATTCATACAAGCCGGAAGTCAGGCCGGCCATCCCGCAGGAAGAAGATTGATTGAAAGCCTTACAATGCTTTATTAAAAGGCTTTCAATCATCATTCACTCCTATACTCCGCATCTCTCCGTCCAAGAGGCAGGCGCACAGAGCCACAATCACTTCCGTTCTTTCAGCAAGTCACGGATTTCGGTCAGCAGCACCTCTTCCCTGCTCGGTGCTGGAGGAGCCGGAGGAGCGGCAGGTGCCTCTTCTTTCTTCTTTTCAGTCAGCTTGGTCAGCAACTTGATGAACATGAAAATGGAGAAGGCAATGATCAGAAAATCAAAAGTTACCTGAAGGAAGTTACCATAATTCAACGTAACAGCAGCAACCACTTCTTTTCCATCTTCCAAAACAGCCGGTTTCAGCACCCACTTTAAATCCGTAAAGTTGACACCGCCCACCAGCAATCCGATAGGAGGCATAATCACATCTGCCACAATGGAAGAGACGATTTTTCCGAATGCCCCACCGATAATCACGCCGACAGCCATATCTATCACATTGCCCTTCATGGCAAAAGCCTTAAATTCCTGTAAAAACGAACATTTTCCCATCTTTTCAATTATTTAATTATGATTTTGGTTACGAATATAAAAACATTTTCTTACTTTTGCACCGCAAATCTGGAAGAAATGCAATTTATAGACGAAAGTTTATTTTTAAACATTATAAAACCCTTAAAAGTTTAAACAAAATGATTAAAGTAGGTATTAATGGATTCGGACGTATCGGACGTTTCGTTTTCCGCGCTGCAATGAAGAGAAACGATATTCAGATCGTAGGTATCAACGACCTTTGCCCGGTAGATTACTTGGCTTACATGCTGAAGTATGATACTATGCACGGCCAATTCGACGGTACTATCGAAGCAGATGTTGAAAACAGCAAATTGATCGTTAACGGCCAGGCTATCCGCATCACTGCAGAAAGAAACCCAGCTGACTTGAAATGGAACGAAGTAGAGGCAGAATATGTTGTAGAATCTACAGGTTTGTTCCTGAGCAAAGACAAAGCACAAGCTCACATCGAAGCTGGCGCAAAATATGTTGTAATGTCTGCTCCTTCTAAGGATGACACTCCGATGTTCGTTTGCGGTGTTAACGAAAAGACTTACGTTAAGGGTACTCAATTCGTATCTAACGCTTCTTGTACTACCAACTGCTTGGCTCCTATCGCTAAGGTATTGAACGACAAATGGGGTATCACTGACGGTTTGATGACTACCGTTCACTCTACAACTGCTACTCAAAAGACAGTTGACGGTCCTTCTATGAAAGACTGGAGAGGTGGTCGTGCTGCTTCCGGTAACATTATCCCGTCTTCTACCGGTGCTGCCAAGGCTGTAGGTAAAGTTATTCCGGCATTGAACGGCAAGCTGACCGGTATGTCTATGCGTGTTCCGACTTTGGACGTATCTGTAGTTGACTTGACAGTTAACTTGGCTAAGCCCGCTACTTATGCTGAAATCTGCGCTGCCATGAAGGAAGCTTCTGAAGGCGAATTGAAAGGTGTTCTGGGTTACACTGAAGATGCAGTTGTTTCTTCTGACTTCTTGGGTGACACTCGTACTTCTATCTTCGACGCTAAGGCTGGTATCGCTTTGACTGATACTTTCGTTAAGGTTGTATCTTGGTATGATAACGAAATCGGTTATTCTAACAAGGTTCTCGACCTGATTGCTCATATGGCATCGGTTAACTGCTAATATACAGTTAGAAAATAATAAAAAACAGGCGGCTTCTATGAAGTCGCCTGTTTTTTTTGCAACTTTGCAGGAAGTTCGAGCTTTATTGATAAAAGTAATCATGAAAAAAATTATATTCACTTTAATTTCGTTCTGCATCATGACAAGTTGTACAACCGACCAGAAAAATCCTTTTTTCGAGACGTACTCCACACTACACGGGGCCGTTCCGTTCGATAAGATAGAAATCACCCACTTTGAGCCGGCAATCCGCGAAGGCATCCGCAGGCAACAGGCAGAAATCGATGCCATCACCGGCAATCCCGAAGCTCCGACCTTTGCCAACACCATATTGGCATACGAGAAGTCCGGTGATATGCTCCAGCGTGCCGGCACCGTGTTCGGCAACCTGCTTAGCGCGGAGACCAACGACGAATTGCAGGAGCTTGCACGCAAGATGATGCCGCTGATGAGCCAGCACGAAAACAACATCAGCCTGGACGAGAAGCTGTTTGCCCGTATCAAGACCGTCTACGAACAGCAAGACAAGGAAGGGCTGAACTCCGAACAGAAGAAACTGCTGGAGAACATCTACAACGGGTTTGTGCGCAGCGGTGCCAACCTCAAGGGCGAGGCAAAAGACAAATACCGCGCCTTGAGCCAGGAGCTCAGCCTGCTCACCTTGCAATTCAGCGAGAATGCGCTGAAGGAGACGAACGACTACCAACTGGTGATTACGGACTCCACCCAACTTTCCGGCCTGCCGGAAAGCGCCATAGAAGCCGCTGCAGAGACAGCTGGAGAAAAAGGCGTCGAAGGCTGGGTATTCACCTTGCAGGCTCCTAGCTATGGCCCTTTCCTGACGTATGCGGACAACCGTGACCTGCGTCATGAGCTGTATATGGCCTATAATACGAAATGTACGCACAACAATGCCAGCAACAACCTGGAAACCGTAAAAAAACTGGCCAATGTCCGTATGGAGATTGCCCAACTCTTAGGGTATGACAACTTTGCCGAATACAACCTACAGGAGCGCATGGCACAGAACAGTGAGTCCGTGTATAAGCTGCTGGACCAACTGCTGGAGGCTTACACGCCTACCGCCAAACAAGAATATGCCGAAGTGCAAGCCCTGGCACGCCGGACGGAAGGAGAAGACTTCACCCTGATGCCGTGGGACTGGGCGTACTATTCTCATAAACTGAAGGACCGGAAGTTCAATATTGACGATGAGCTGCTCCGCCCTTACTTTGAGCTGAACAATGTGAAGAAAGGCGTATTCGGTCTTGCCACCAAGCTGTACGGCATCACCTTTAAGAAGAATCCGGATATTCCCGTCTATCATAAGGATGTGGATGCTTACGAGGTATTCGACAAAGACGGGAAATTCCTAGCCGTGTTCTATGCCGACTTCCACCCCCGGGCAGGCAAGCGCTCGGGAGCCTGGATGACCAGCTACAAGGAACAGTGGATTGACGAAAAAACCGGCGAGAACAGCCGTCCCCACATATCCATCGTGATGAACTTCACCAAACCGACACAGGGCAAGCCTGCTTTGCTGACCTTCGACGAAGTAGAAACCTTCCTGCACGAATTTGGACACAGCCTGCATGGTATGTTTGCCAATTCCACCTACGGAAGCCTGAGCGGAACCAACGTATATTGGGACTTTGTAGAACTCCCCTCCCAATTCATGGAGAACTTCGCCATCGAAAAGGAATTCCTCCATACGTTTGCCCGCCATTATCAGACCGGAGAGCTGATACCGGACGAACTGGTACAGCGCATCGTGGATTCATCCAACTTCAACGCGGCATACGCCTGCCTCCGCCAGGTAAGTTTCGGCTTGCTCGATATGGCCTGGTACACACGCAATACCCCGTTTGAAGGTGACGTGAAAGCCTATGAAAAGAAGGCTTGGGAAAAAGCACAGATTCTGCCTTCTGTGGCAGAAGCCTGCATGAGCACACAATTCTCCCATATCTTTGCCGGAGGATATTCTGCCGGATATTATAGTTACAAGTGGGCAGAGGTGCTGGATGCAGATGCTTTCTCGCTATTCAAGCAGACGGGCATCTTCAACCCGGAGACCGCCGCCTCCTTCCGCGAGAATATCCTTTCCAAAGGCGGAACGGAGCATCCGATGGCTCTCTATAAACGCTTCCGTGGACAAGAGCCTACAATCGACGCATTATTAATCAGAAATGGAATAAAGAAATGAAAAAACTTATAAGAAACATCAGTTGTATGCTGCTCGTGCTTTCGTTGCTTCCCCTGCTAAGCAGTTGCGACAACGAGGACGATGTTATCGGGATATTCACAGGGAAGACGTGGAAGCTCAGCCGGCTCACCAATAAGGACAGTAACAGACAGTTCTATTCAGGTTTATGGCAGGATGAAAAGGCCGAGAGAAAAAGCAGAGAAGCACTTAAGACAGAAGGCAACTTCACTCTAAACTTTGAAGGTACCGAACTGGATGGAGAATTGATGGGCACCAGCGTCAACGGACAAGGCATCAACTCAAGCGTCAACGGAACCTGGAGTGCCGATGGAAAATCGCAATCATTGAACTTCAACCTAAAAATCAGCGGCTCTGCAGAGAGCGATGCACTGGCCAAGGCATTCATCTCCGGACTGCAAAACGTGTACAAGTATGAAGGGGATGCCAATTCACTGACCCTCTATTTTAAAGACGGACCGACAACCAGAATCATGGGATTCACCCCGCAACAATAAAACATAAATATAATGGACGATTCTACAAAAGACAAACAAGAAGCATTGGACAAGCGTTATATACGTATGGCAAGCATTTGGGCTGAAAATTCGTATTGCAAACGCCGCCAGGTCGGTGCACTGATTGTAAAAGACAAGATGATTATCTCTGACGGCTACAACGGTACCCCTTCCGGCTTTGAGAATGTGTGTGAAGAGGAGAACAACGTAACCAAACCATACGTGCTCCATGCCGAAGCAAACGCCATAACCAAAATAGCCCGTTCGAACAACAGTAGTAACGGTGCTACCATGTACGTCACTGCCTCCCCCTGCATAGAATGCGCCAAACTGATTATCCAAGCAGGCATCAAGCGAGTGGTCTACTCCGAAAAATACCGCCTGGAGGATGGTGTCGAACTTTTGAAACGAGCAGGCATCGAGGTGGTGTTTATTTCAATGGATAATGGAAAGTTAAAATCGGAGGCTGCTTGTGCATCCGAACAGTAAATTGTAAATAGTCTAATAGTAAATAAACATCATGAGTACAAAAAACACATCCCGCTTTATGCCGCTTATCATCGCAATCAGTGTAGTAGCGGGAATTCTTATCGGAACGTTTTACGCCAGGCATTTTGCCGGTAACAAACTGGGAATCATCAATAGCTCGTCCAACAAGCTGAATGCTTTGCTGCGTGTTATTGACGACCAGTATGTGGATACCGTCAACATGACCAATCTGGTAGAAAAGGCCATGCCGCAGATATTGGCGGAACTTGACCCCCACTCCACCTACATCCCCGCACAGAAACTGGAAGAGGTCAATTCCGAACTTGAAGGCAGTTTCAGCGGTATAGGTATCCAGTTCACCATTCAAGAAGACACGATACACGTGAACAGCGTGATTCCCGGCGGACCGTCCGAGAAAGTGGGTCTGATGGCAGGCGACCGCATTGTGATGGTCAACGACAGCCTATTTGCAGGCAAAGACCTGACAAATGAAAAGGCCATGCGCAATCTGAAAGGTCCGAAAGGCAGTCAGGTGAAGTTGGGTGTCAAGCGTGCCACGGAAAAGGAATTGCTCGAATTCACCATTACACGCGGCGACATCCCGCAAAACACCATTGATGCAGCCTATATGGTCGACGATGACTACGGATATATACAAATCAGCAAATTCGGACGTACCACGCATGTAGAACTGTTGAATGCAATAGCACAACTGAGTCATGAGAAGTGCAAAGGACTGATTATCGACCTGCGCGACAATACCGGAGGCTACATGGAAGCAGCCACGCGCATGGTGAACGAATTCTTGCCGGAAGGAAAATTGATAGTATATACCCATGGCCGCAAATACCCCCGCATGGAGGAATATGCCAACGGCACCGGCAGTTGCCAAAAACTGCCGCTGGTAGTATTGGTAAACGAAAGTTCTGCTTCGGCCAGCGAAATCTTTGCAGGCGCCATTCAGGACAATGACCGCGGAACCATTGTAGGACGCCGTTCCTTCGGCAAAGGACTCGTACAGCAGCCCATCGACTTCAGTGACGGTTCCGCCATCCGCCTGACCATTGCCCGCTATTACACTCCATCGGGCCGTTGCATCCAGCGTCCTTACGAAAACGGCAAGGACAGCAAATACGAAATGGACTGGATTACCCGTTACGAACACGGCGAATTCTTCTCCAAAGACAGTATCAAACTGGACGAAAAACTGCGTTACTCTACCGGCTTAGGTAGACCCGTATACGGAGGAGGAGGCATTATGCCAGACGTATTCGTTCCGCAAGACACTACCGGAGTATCTTCTTACCTGATAGAAGTAAGCAACAAGGGACTGATTCTGCAATTCAGCTTCCAGTATACCGATCGTAACCGCACGAAATTGAGTGAATACAACAATGAAGTGGATTTGTTGAAGTACCTTCGCCACCAAGGTGTTGTGGAACAGTTTGTACGTTTTGCAGACTCCAAGGGAGTAAAGCGGCGCAACCTGCTTATCCACAAGTCCTACAAGCTACTGGAAAGGAGCATTTACGGCAACATTATCTACAACATACTGGGGAGGGAGCAATACATCCGCTACATCAACCAGAGCGATGCTACCGTCAAGAAGGCACTAGATATTCTGGAACGTGGAGAGGCATTCCCAAAAGCCCCGGAAGCAACACCAATCATAGAGGATAAAAAAGATGATGGAAAAGAAAGAAGAACTGCGCAGGCAGATAGCTTTGTTGAAGACCCGACACAGCTCTTCCGCTATGCGTCAGTCTGCTGAAATACTTGCCGCCCTCGAAGCACACCCTACTTTCAGGGCGGCAAAAACCGTACTGCTTTACCACTCTCTCAAAGACGAAGTGGATACACACGAATTTATCCGGAAGTGGAACCGCAAAAAGCGGATACTGCTTCCGGTAGTTGCAGGTGACGGCCTGGAACTGCGACTGTACACCGGACCTGAGGACTTGAAACCCGGTGCATACGGCATCAAAGAACCGACCGGCAAGTTATTTACCGACTATGCAGACATTGACTTCATTGTGGTTCCCGGCGTGGCATTCGACCGTAACGGCAACCGTCTTGGGCGCGGTAAAGGTTACTACGACCGGCTTCTGCCCCACATCCCATCAGCCTACAAAGCCGGCATCTGTTTCCCGTTTCAACTCGTAGAAGAAGTTCCTGCAGAACCATTTGACATACGCATGGATGAAATAATAACGCAATGAAAACCAATTATCATACACACACCACACGCTGCATGCATGCCACCGGAGATGACGAAGACTATGTGCTCAGTGCCATCAAAGGCGGTTACCGGATACTCGGTTTCTCAGACCATACTCCTTGGAAATACCGTACCGACTACGTAGCCGACATGCGGATGCTCCCCGAAGAGCTTCCCGGCTACGTGGAGAGCCTCAAGATGCTCCGTGGAAAATACCACGACCGGATAGACATCAGGATAGGACTTGAATGTGAATACTTCCCCCAACATATCCATTGGCTGAAAGAACAAATCAAGAAGTACCGGCTGGACTATATCATCTTCGGAAACCATCACTACCACACCGATGAGAAATTTCCCTATTTCGGCCATCATACGGACAGCCGCGATATGCTCGACCTTTACGAAGAAAGCGCCATCGAAGGTATGGAAAGCGGATTATTCTCTTGTCTTGCCCATCCGGACTTGTTCATGCGCTCCTATCCGAAGTTCGACCACCATTGCTCTACCATCAGCCGGCACATCTGCCGTACTGCTGCACGCCTGAATGTCCCGCTGGAATACAATATAGGCTATGTAGCCTACAATGAAGCGCACGGTTTATCCACATACCCATGCCCGGAGTTCTGGCGAATCGCTGCCAATGAAGGCTGTACAGCCATCATCGGACTGGATGCGCATGACAACAAGGATTTGGAAACTCCGGTGTATTATGACCGGGCAGTCCGGGAATTGAAGGAACTGAAGATTGAAAGAATAGATGAGCTGAGGATGCTGACAGACCGGTGATAATTTATCTGAATATGATATTTGTTATGACCTGCGCCCCCACATGACGGTTCAAGTTGCGCACCAACAGCTCACGCCCCATCATCAGTTCCTGGCGCAGGGCAGCAGAAGCGAGGTGCACATAAAGCACCTGGTTCTTTATATAAAGTTCGCGGGTGTAGGAAGCAATGGTAGGCCCCAGCACTTCGGGCCACGCACTGATAAGCCGCCGTTCATTCAGCGGAGACTCCAGACTTTCCTGCCTGAGGTAATGACGGATAAGTTCACCTATCTGTTCGGCATTATTGCGTTTCATGCCTCTTCCTCCTTCATCTCGGCAACCGTTCCCTGCTCCACACGGAACATCTTATAATCACTGCCCACTTTATGCAGAATACAGTCCAGATGTTCACGGTTGGTATCTGTTATAAAAATCTGTCCAAAACTGTCGCTTGCCACCAACTTGATGATTTGCTCCACACGCGAGGCATCCAGCTTGTCAAAAATATCGTCCAGCAACAACAAGGGAACAGTAGTCCCGGTACGTTTCAGAAAATCAAACTGTGCCAGCTTCAACGCCACAAGATAAGTCTTGTTCTGTCCCTGCGACCCTTCACGCTTGATAGGGAAATCCCCCAAAAGCATATTCAGTTCGTCCTTGTGCACACCGCGCAACGAATAACCCATAATCCGGTCGCGTACACGGCTTTCCTTCAGCACTTCCAGCAAAGAGACATCGCGGGCATGGGAATCATAACTCAATCCCACCTTCTCTCTATCCTGCGAAATGAATGAATAGAAAGACTGGAAAATAGGAATAAACTCACGGATAAAGGCCTCACGTTTGCGGAACACCACTTCGCCGGCTTGCGCCATCATCTCCTCCCAAACCAAAAAGAGTTCTTCTTCCACCGGCTGTTCACTCTTCAGCAAGGTATTCCGCTGCACCAGGGCTTTATTGTATCGTATCAAAGCTTCCAGATACTCTTTGTCGTACTGTGAGATGACTACATCCATAAAACGTCGGCGCTCATCACTACCTCCTGCTATCAACCCCGCATCGGCAGGAGAGACCATGACCAAAGGCAGAAAACCTATATGATCCGACAAACGCGTATACTCTTTCTTGTTGCGCTTAAACTGCTTCTTCTGTCGTCTCTTCATGCCACAGTATATTTCCTCAGGGGTTCCGCCGGCAGCCTCATAAAATCCTTGAATAACAAAGAAGTCGGCATCATGGCGGATATTCTGGGAATCAATGGGATTACCGGCACTTTTACAGAAAGACAAAAAATATACCGCATCCAGCAGATTCGTTTTCCCCATACCGTTCTGTCCGAAAAAACAGTTCAACTTGGGCGAGAATGAAAGCTCTGCCTGCTCCAAGTTCTTATAATTGAGTATAGATATACGCTTCAGTATCATTATAACAACGATGAGTTCGGTTACAAAGATAATACAAAACCGAAAGCAGTACAAAATAAGCCTGCTTATTTTTAATACAGAGGTGAAGCCCGGCTCATTGAAAAGTAGAAATAATTCCAGTGTTTTCTGATACAAAACAAAAAAAGATGCCGCTAAATTTCGTTGATAGCTATAAAAAACTTACTTTTGCGGGTCGAAATAGATAAATAAGAATAATAACAAAAAGATTATATAAAAATGGCAGAACAAAAAAAGACGAATGAAGCCTTAAACGTGGAGGATGCACTGACACAATCGGAGGCCTTTTTCATTAAAAACAAAAAAGCAATCATCGGCGCTGTAGCAGCAGTAATCATCATCATTGCCGGCGTAGTGATGTACAAGAACCTTTATGCAGACCCCCGTGAAGAAAAAGCACAAGCAGCCCTATTTAAAGGACAAGAATACTTTGAGGCAGACGCTTATGCACAAGCACTGAACGGCGACAGCATCGGTTTTGCTGGATTTACAAAAGTTGCAGACGAATACAGCGGCACAAAAGCAGCCAATCTTGCAAAAGCCTATATGGGTCTCTGCTATGCACACCTCGGCAAATATGACGAGGCAGTGAAAGCATTGGACAGCTTTGACGGAGATGACCAAATGGTTGCTCCTGCCATGAAAGGTGCCATGGGTAACTGCTATGCGCAGCTCGGTCAACTGGACAAAGCCGCTTCTATGCTGCTGAAAGCCGCCAACGAAGCTGACAACAACTCACTCAGCCCCATCTACCTACTGCAAGCCGGAGAAATCTTGGTAAAGCAAGGTAAGTATGACGATGCAATCCAGGCGTATACCACTATCAAGGATAAATACTTCCGTTCATACCAGGCAATGGATATCGACAAGTATATCGAACAAGCCAAACTGTTGAAGAAGTAATATACCTTATTATAAAGACATCTTAGGCACGGATTACACGGAAAACACGGAAAATAGCCGTGAATCCGTGTAGTCCGTGCCTCTTTCTTCTCCCCTCTCTCTTCTATTTTCAATTATTAGTTTTTAATTCTTAATTCCTTATTTATGGCAACAGCTTATCACAATCTTTCAGACTACGATTTCAGTTCTGTACCCAGCGCGGAAAAAATGAAATTCGGCATCGTTGTATCCGAGTGGAATTATAATATTACCGGTGCTCTCCTAAAAGGTGCTATAGACACCTTAAAAAGACATGGAGCCAAAGATGAAAATATCCTGGTAAAAACAGTACCTGGCAGTTTTGAACTGACTTTCGGTGCCAACCAACTTATCGAATACAGTGAAGTCGATGCAGTTATTGCAATTGGTTGTGTAATCAGAGGAGATACTCCACATTTTGATTATGTTTGCATGGGTGCTACCCAAGGAATCACCCAATTAAACGCAAGTGGCGATGTACCAGTAATTTACGGATTAATTACCACCAATACAATGGAGCAAGCAGAGGATCGCGCCGGTGGTAAGCTGGGCAATAAAGGAGACGAATGTGCAATTTCTGCAATAAAAATGATAGATTTTGCTTGGAGTTTACAAAAATAGTCGTATCTTTGCACCGCAATTGAGAAACAAACCTACTCAATGAGAGAATTGAAATAGAATCTTAAGTGCAAAGGGGCAAATACCAGAGTGGCCAAATGGGGCAGACTGTAAATCTGCTGGCTTACGCCTTCGGTGGTTCGAATCCATCTTTGCCCACAAAAATTGCGGAAGTAGCTCAGTTGATAGAGCATTAGCCTTCCAAGCTGAGGGTCGCGGGTTTGAGCCCCGTCTTCCGCTCTTAAGAGAATCCTGAAAGTCAAGCAATTGGCATTCAGGATTTCTTCTTTTAATGCTGACTGATTAAGGCGAATACAGGAAGCTGCATATATGTCAACAACACTTTATCCGGTTATGGATATGCGGAATTTACACGTCCAAAGAAAAAGAATGGAGCAGCCCGAAAACCCTGTGGACATGTTAATAATTAACTAATCATATTTGTGAGTACGCAAACAAGTACATATATTTACAGAATAAAAAGGAGGATTTATGAGAACAGCCAATTACACAGATTTAAGAGCCAACCTAAAAGGTTATATTGACTCGGTTTTTGGCGA
The DNA here is from genome assembly GCF_013373675.1 of Bacteroides sp. L10-4. NCBI lineage: Bacteria > Pseudomonadati > Bacteroidota > Bacteroidia > Bacteroidales > Bacteroidaceae > Bacteroides > Bacteroides sp. L10-4. Next base: position 1,828 of record NZ_JABXJH010000039.1, on the reverse strand, counting down.
TAACTAAATATATAAAACATATCCTATTGTAAATCAAAGATATTAAATCGATTAATTAGCTATTAAGTCACAAATTGGCAACAAAAGTTTGAGGTAATTTTACTTTTGTGATTTTAGCAGGAGGCGTTTCTTATATAGGTTCATCAAATCGGTTGAGACTATATTACGGCGGTATCGGCATTTTTTAGTAATTTAGCGGAGTGAATCTCTTTGAATATGGATAGAATGATAGACGATTTCTTCATACCCGACAATGAGGTCAGGCTCCCGGAGGAGCTTGACTACAGCCGTGTGTCGGAATATGTGAGGTCGGCTGAGGCGTTCTCCCGCTCGACTTATCAGAGCGTCTATATCATTGACTATTTCAGGCAGAATTTCTTGTATGTGTCGCCCAATCCGATGTTTCTCTGCGGACTGCCGCCGGAGCAGATGACGGCACTCGGTTACCGTTTTTATTCACGTTATGTGCCGGAGGATGAACAGCCGATGCTCATTAAACTGAACAGGGCAGGTTTCTCGTTCTACAACAATATTCCGGTCAATGAGCGTAAGGACTGGTACATCTCCTACGATTTCCATATCCTCAACGACGGGCGAAGGATCCTTGTCAACCACAAGCTAACTCCGCTTGCCCTCACCTCCGACGGGCGGATATGGCTCGCCCTATGCATGGTGTCGGCTTCGACACACACCGAGGCCGGACATATTGAGATGCACCGCGTAGGCTCGTCAGATTTCTTTGAGTACAATCTGACCACACGTCGCTGGGACAAACGGCAGATGCCCGTGCTGACCGACGGCGAAAAATCGGTGCTAACTCTATCTATTCAAGGCTACACAATGACTGATATTGCCGACCGCATCTGCCTCTCGCCGGTGACCATAAAGAAATACCGCCAACGCATATTCGAGAAACTTGATGTGCGCAATATCTCCGAGGCGATTATGGCGGCAACCAACAACAAACTGTTGTGAGCTGACTCTCCGCACTCCACTATTCACTCTCCGCTAAATAGAAACGCGGAAAATGCTTCACTTCCCGACCGACTGCGATATTGGCGGCTATCCGTGCGCAGATGTGGGCTGCAAGCCGTTGAGCGGATTCGTTGATTACTCCAGCTTTTATCTCCGGCAATGCTTCACCGAGCCAGTCGCATCCCCCCATATTCCAGAAAGCGCAGTATCCCGATATATATTCCGCCGCCCACAGCCGTAAATCAGGCTGTGCAAGAAGTTCCCTGTCATCATGGGGCATTATCACCATTGCCCCTGCGCCTCTGACAAAATCGAATGGACAGATTACCGGAGTCTTAATCTCCTTTAGATGCTTCAGGCATGATTCTCCGTTGCCGCCATATTCTGCGATGATATTGACATGAGATAGTTCAGCAAGGGCGACGAGGTCACAGCCGGTCTGAATATCCCTGAATCCGATCCGCTCCAGTTCCGGCAACACATATCTGGTGAAGTGCGGTGTTCCGATAACCATCACACGGCTCTCCTTAATAATATATCTTTCTTCGTCAGTCATATCAGATTATTTAATCCACCGCAAAATTAGGCATAGCCACAGGACTGCACCATATCCAAAAGTATATATTTACGCCTCACAGCCGCCGCAGGATGCAATCATATACTTTTGGATATGGCAAGGTATTTTCCACGGCTGTAACTTTGCAGCAGAAAACATAAAACTTACAAAGATATGAACTATAATATAAAAACAGAATACGGTTAACGATAATTAGCATACTCATGCAAGTTATCGTGCATGGAAGGCTCGTCGGGGCTGACTGCTCAGCCCCTTGCCGCATGGCGTTCCCTCCGC